>JAJFKH010000001.1 GCA_021773305.1 Gammaproteobacteria bacterium
GATGGCCATGATTGGATGGGCGGTGGCACTGGTGATGATAAAATGTATGGTGGTAATGGTAACGATGACATGCAGGGTGACGGTGGCATGGACATCATGAAAGGTGGTGATGGCCACGACTGGATGCATGGTGGTGATGGCAACGACAAAATGTGGGGCGAAGGTGGTAACGATGTGATGCACGGTGGCGATGGCCATGATTGGATGGGCGGAGGAGAAGGGAACGATATATTAATCGGTGGCAATGGAAATGATGATATGCAAGGCAATGGAGGCCATGATGTTTTATTTGGTGGATCGGGTAAAGATTTCATCAATGGTGGTAGTGGTAATGATGTTATTTTTATTGATAGTGAAGATGGTGATGTTATTAACGGTAGTTCAGGATTTGATACCATAGGATTCCTTGGAGGATTGGATCTCGATCTCTCCAATACCAATATCGATTTGACGAATGTTGAAAAATTAAGTTTAGAAAATGGAAATGCTAATACGTTACAATTGAGTTTATCTGATGTGTTAGATATTACGGATGTGGATAATATATTACTCATAGCAGGCGACACGAATGATGAATTTATCACCAATGATAGTGGATGGAACTTTTTAGGTAATGCCTTTAACTTTGGTGATGGCAATATATACTCAGGCTATGAACAAGGTGGTGCTACAATTTTTGTCGATAACGAGATTGATTCAACGATTTTATAATTCAGTAAACTACAAGCAGTATATACATTAATGCACATAATTTATCTGTACTGGGGTATTACATAAAATATAGTCCCCATTTTGTTTTACAATTTGCTTAGCGATTGTTTTTTGACACCCCATTGCATCAAGTGTAACAATACCTCCCTCGATACAAATTTTTTGTAAAAGTTGAGGTATTGCTGTTATTTCATTTGTTTTGTCATCAACTTTTAACTGGCCGAGGCTAATTCCATTCTCACAAGACCAAGCACTGACTATATGCAAAGCCTTTAAATCACCTTTGCTGCGACGAGTCGCTCGAATTGACTTTCCATCAATAGGGATGATTTTTTCTGGCAAAAAATCAATGATATGCTTTACCCAAGATAGAAAACAATCTTCAAAATCACACGGCTGTAGCATTGAAAATACTCTAGAGAAAGTATCATGTGAAGGAATACCGTTAGGCAAATCAAAATAGTTTTCTAGCCAATCGTTATGAAGTTTACAAAAATCTTCTATTTCCGTCCAAGCTTGAGCACCCGCTAGAACTGCAAAGAACGAAAGCCCTATTATATCTAAAAATAGGTGCTTTTTTGTTCGATCAACACGTGGATCTTCTAAGTTTGAAAATATTTCAACGAATAATCCTTTGTTCATTACAGTACTCCCTCAAAAAATACTGTAATATAACAAATAGATAGCTATTATTGTACAAATTTAGATGCGTTTACCCTGTATGTCACCGCAATCCTAATAGCAATACGGTAAATTTACCGTATTGTGCTTTTTTTAGACCATGTTATTATAAGAAAAAATGATATATGAGTTAACTAGTATGAAGAATAATCAAGAAAAATTTTTTGCAGCATGTAAAAAAGGCAATATTAAAACAGTTAAGTGCCTTTTAAACAAGGACGATGTTGATATTAACCAACTTAGCAAGGATTTTTATAGACCCCTACAAATTGCTTGTGAGAATGGCCACCTTGAAGTGGCTACACTGCTGTCGGCCCAAGACGGTATTAACCTTAATTATGAGTTTGGCTGTGGAAATGAGCTTTTCCAAGTAGTTTGCAGTAATGGCCACTTTGAGGTGGCTAAACTGCTGTTATCCCTAGAAGGGATTGTTCTTAATCGAGAGAAGCTTTTCCACTATGTTTGCGAGCGTGGGTACACAGATCTAGCTAAGTTGTTTCCATCCGAAGCCAAGAGAGCTATCAACCAAGCTTATAGCGGTACATGGACATCTTTCTACCGTGCTTGCCAGAATGGCCACGCAGAAATAGTTAAATTGCTGCTGTCCCAAGAGATGTGGCCCGCGACTCAAGATAGGATTAAACAGCAACTTTTTCACTATGCTTGCCAGAATGGCCACGCAGAAATAGTTAAATTGCTGCTGTCCCAATATGGGGTTGCCATTAATAAAGCAAACTATGGAGTCACACCTTTCTTCCAAGCATGTAAACAGGGCCATCTTGATATAGTCAACTTATTGCTCTCCCAAGAGGGGATCGCCATTAACCAAGCTGATGTCTTTGAATATAGGGTGACGCCTCTTTGCATAGCTTACGATAAGGGCCACACAGACGTGGTTGCACGGTTGCTAGTTTGTGCAGATATTGTGATTGATGCTCGAAGTTATGATTATCTTGAAGCGCATCAGCAAGAGTATGGCCAACATATTGATGTAGAGACTGAGCGCTACTTAGCACAGCTGACGGCTACCATCGAAGTTTTTCGTAATGAAAATCCTAATGGGATATTTGACTTTCCTCTGGATGAAGCCGGAAATCTTGATATTGAACAATCTTTGAAGGGATATTACGTACTTCGACATTTGATTCGTTGCAGTGAAGCCAATGAATGGAGTCAGCTAGCCAACCATGTGGATATACAAGAGAGCATTGAGCAGCTGCTCACCATTCCCAGTATTAAAGAATGGGTGATTATCAATGCCACATACTGTTTCATCCCTCATAATGCCACATACTGTTTCATGCCTCATAAGTCAAACCGAGTGGGGAAAAGTTTTACATCTCAAACCAATGAACTCTTACGTTTAGCTCAAAGTGTGGGTCATGAGGCTATTGTTACGCGCCTACTGGATATTTCTGCTATTCGAGAAGCCGCTGAGGAAAATAATTACTACGAAGGGGAAGCCGCTTACGATTTGCGAGAAGTGGCGCAAAACCAAGAATCCTCCATGCGATCATTAGCACCTCAAGAGAAAGAAAGTATGGCGCAGATTGAGGCCGCGTATAGAGAAACCATCAAAAACCAAGGTGGTGCGCCGAAGGTTATTACATCTTTAAAGGAAACGCTTAAAGAGAGATATCTCGCCGATGAGGATAGTCGCACAGTCACATTGAACGGTGAAAGCTACCTATTGCCTTTTGAGTGGAGTGAGCTACAAACATTTTTCAAAGAGCATCGAGTTACTCCAGAACAACAACCGGCTATTTTAGCGATTTACTATAAAAACCAAAATCACACGGCCTATCGTTACCTCTCCAAGCCAAACTGTTGGATGTCAGATAAAGCAAGCTATGTGTACATTAGTGATGATAGGCAAGAGCGCTGGTCTACCTTTGAAGAACATCAAACACTGATTGCCTACCTATGGATCGCAGCCAATGATGAAAATCAGCTTCCCCGAGAAGCCAATGCCACCGTTGCTAACCGAGTGGATTTATTCATTCGCCAAGTAGCTTTGCTTAATCGAGGTCATAACTGGGATAAGCATCGTGTGATGATGGATGAATCCGGCAATTCGATACTCGATGATTTCCAAAGTCCCATTGAAGAAGAATATGATGATTTAGAAGGAGATAAGCCTTCTTGCTACAGTGGTGTTAAAACTCGTTTATTTCAATCGTTACTCTATCATTCTCTTTATGAAATTCTGGATAAAGCTGTTGCCCGACAATTTATTAACTATGCCATTCATGAGTATTACGCAAGCGTGTTAAATGATGACAGCTTAGAAGACCTTCAGGGTTTGCAAAATCTTGTGGGTAATTGTTTTGTTGATCTTGAATCCCCACTACCTCAGGAGATTGAAAAGCTAGCCCTCACTGATATGCAGCAAGCCATTATCAAAGACACTTTCATTGCCCATTACGGTGAGGAAAAGGCCGCGGCATTTCTTCCTGTGATAGATGACTTGCTTAATAGTGATGGGCTAATTGCTAATGACTTTTTACGGTTTTATCAATCCGCTCACTTAGATAAGTTACTTGAAACCATGCAAAAAACTTACATTGCCAGGCAGATTATCAATGAGGTTGCCCTCACCTACGTGAGAAAATTGGCTCAACCAAGAGCAGAAGCTGAATTTGAATCTGTGAATCAATTACTCTTTGCGATTAAAAACCAAGGTATTGGTTGTATTTGGGGAGAGATTAAGGATGTGGTCAAAGATCAATACAACAAAGCCATTCAAAACGAAGCTGATGCACCGGCTTGGGAGAACATCAGCGATAGCGTGGATAATGTTTTATTAAATTCAGCCACCCAATTGCTGATACAGACGGAGATAAAAGCCGATATCAAACAATCTACTGGTTATCAAGCCTATCGCAACAATCAGCCTGACCTGAATAAACAATTCTTGTTCTGGGCGAAACCTGAATCTGCCCGATGGACGCTAATGGGTTGTGTCAAAGCGGCAGTGAAAGAGTATCAAGAAAAAAGTAAGTTTTCAACTAAACGAAAAGATGAAGTCAAGGCTCAGATGAAAGGGTGGGAGGTTTTGAGCACACCGGACTTGGCGGAAAAGCTGTGTGCGATTTTTAATACCAAGAAGGGAGGTTGGTCTGAGAATTCGTTTAAAGGTTTGGTGGCTTGGCATGTCTATAACCATTACGAAAAATTTGGATTAAAGACCACACAGCCTGCAATTTTTGGAAACTTGCCCAGAAAAAACAAAGGTATTCGTCATAATTGCAACTGGCATGGTAAACAAACAATTCCGCTATTATGTGATGCACTGCGTGCAGAGTTTCCAGCACCGGTTCAAAATATTCGGGTGAATATGATATAGCATTCGTCGCAATCCCACCTGCGATAAGTATACATTTGAAGGTTTTTTGGCTGATGGTTCGCTAAGTTTCTATATTGCTTAGCTAATATTTCAGGAGTTTGATTAATACCAAAATAGTCAATATCTGTCTTTTCTTGTTAAGCATAAAAACTCATAACTAATTGAATATTCTGTTTTTTATTGCCAAAACGTTAAAATCTAATGGCTTAATGGAAGTTCAACAAGGAAAATATGATTCGCTTTGGGTGTATACCCATAGCAAATGATTTGTCGGTATAAGTTTGGGAGAGTGGTGGCTATGGGTGGACTTGAACCACCGACCTCAGCATTATGAGTGCCGCGCTCTAACCAGCTGAGCTACATAGCCGTATAATTTAATGGGCAATTCTCATGCTTTCTTGGGTTGATGTCAAGAGCACAAAAAGAGAAACCGCCGATGAATTATACATTAAAGCGAAAGTGCATAATATCTCCATCTTGTACGATATAATCTTTACCTTCTAGCCTAAGCCGACCGGCTTCTTTAGCCCCTTGTTCACCATTATGTTCAATAAAGTCCTCATAAGCTGTCACTTCTGCGCGAATAAAACCCTTTTGAAAATCTGTGTGGATAACTCCAGCAGCCTCTGGTGCTGTTGCTCCAACCTTGACTGTCCATCCTCGGACTTCCTTTTTGCCTGCGGTAAAATAAACCTGTAGACCCAGTAAGTCATGACCTGCTCGAATCACTCGATTAAGACCGGGTTCGTCAAGGCCAATGGATTCTAAAAAGTCACGTTTATCTGCTTCATCATCCAGTTGAACGATTTCAGCTTCAATGGCAGCACAAATGGGGATCACGCTGGCATTTTCTTTTTTAGCGTATTCTTCAACTTTTAGTAGTAAAGGATTTCCTTCAAATCCATCTTCTGAGACATTGGCAATATAAAGCACAGGTTTTAGTGTAAGTAGGTGCAATGTGCGAATAGCGGTTTTTTCATCATCAGTTAATTCTAATGACCGTGCAGGCAAGCCTTTGTCCAAATGTTCACGAATCTTTTCAATCACTCCTTGCTCTTTGAGTGCAGCCTTATCACCGCTTTTAGCTTGTTTTGCCAGACGTTGCAGTGCTTTTGCAACAGAATCCATATCGGCTAGAGCAAGTTCAGTATTGATGGTTTCAATGTCGTCGATAGGGTTGACTTTGCCGGTCACATGCACCACATTGTCATCTTCAAAACATCGAACCACATGAGCGATAGCTTCGGTTTCACGGATATGGCCTAGAAATTTGTTGCCCAAACCTTCGCCTTCAGAGGCACCGGCAACTAATCCTGCAATATCGACAAACTGCATGGTTGTGGGCAAAATTTGTTGTGGATCGACGATTTTTGCAATTTTATCTAAGCGAGGATCCGGCACTGGCACAATGCCGACATTTGGCTCAATGGTGCAGAAAGGAAAATTTTCCGCGCCGATACCCGCTTTGGTTAGGGCATTAAATAATGTTGATTTTCCCACATTAGGTAATCCTACAATTCCGCATTTAAAACCCATGGTTATTCCTCACGTTTCGCTATGTAGCTGTTGCATTGCTTTTTGAATGTTTCCACTCATAATATCTTTGAGAGAGTGTTCTACGCGGCCAAGGACATCTTCGATAGCTGTTCGTTGTTCTTTTGATGGTAAGCCTAAGACATAATTTAATACTTTGTCTTTGTGGCCAGGATGTCCGATACCAATGCGGATTCGATAAAAGTCATTACTACCGAGGGCGTTGCATGTATCTCTTAATCCATTATGCCCACCATGGCCACCGCCTTTTTTTAATTTTACAGTACCGCAGGGAATATCCAATTCATCATGGGCAATGAAAATATTTTCGGGGGTGATTTTATAAAAATGTGCAATAGCCTTAATTGAACGGCCGCTATGATTCATAAAGGTGGTGGGTAATAACAATTGGCATGACCGTCCTGCAACGGATATTTTACCGCATAATCCATGAAATTTTGTTTCTAGTCGCAGGGGCGTGTTTTTGTGATCAGCGATATTTTCAATCAGCCAAGCACCGGCATTATGGCGTGTTTTTTCATACTCAGGGCCTGGATTGCCCAAGCCCACGAGTAATGTTGTCTGAGTCATCGCTGGAAATTATTCAGTAGACTCTTTTGGTTCACCATTTTCTTCTTCTCCTTCTTCGGCGGCTTCTTCCATCGCACCTCTGGGGAGTGAAATACTTGCAATAGCATGGTCGTGCTCAGGATGAGTCAAGGTGACGCCGTTAGGTAAGATAATATCAGACATGTGAATAGTTTGGTCTAGCTCAAGATTGAGCAAGTCAACGTCAATATGCTCCGGCAAGTTTGCCGCGGTACATGTGATATCAATATCCTTTATTTGGTGTGCAACCATACCGCCTTTTTTGACACCAGCGGCTTTGTCTTCATTTATAAAATGCAGATGCACACTACGTTGTAGGGTTTCTTTTCCAGTAATTCGCTGAAAATCTGCATGCATGATACGAGGTTTATAGGGATGGCGTTGTAAGTCTTTAATTAACGCTTGCTCTTTTTTTCCATCCACATGAATGGTTAAAATATGCGAGTAAAACGCATCATTTTCCAGCGCTTTTTTAATATCTTTGTGCAGTAGTGTGATTTTAGTGGGTTCTGTGTCTCCACCGTAGATAATAGCCGGAATTTTATCTTCCAGACGACGTAGGCGGCGGCTCGCTCCTTTCCCCACGTCTTGTCTTGCTTCGGCCTGTAATTCAAATTGAGTTGCCATGAATATCTCCAAAAATGTTTTTTATCAATAAGTTACGATTAGAAACCCGCGACCAGGCTCTATTCAGCAGAAAATTATAACAATTTTCAACAAGAAGTACTAGATACTGCGGGCAGTATAGTCGATATTAATCGATAAATCAGACCGGGTTTTCATCATCCAAAAACATTGAGCTGATGGACTCTGATTCACTCACACGATGAATGGCTTCTGCTAGTAACGCGCTTAGGCTGATGACTCTGATTTTAGGGCAATTTTGAGCTTCTTCGGTCAGGGGGATAGTGTCTGTAACAACAAGTTCATCAAGATGAGATTTGTAAATATTTTCGATGGCAGGGCCTGAGAGTACGGGGTGAGTGATATAGGCTCGGACGGTTTTAGCACCATTTTCTTTCAGAGCATTTGCTGCTAGGCAAAGGGTGCCCGCTGTGTCTACGATGTCATCTACAATTAAGCATTCTTGATTCTTAACGTCACCAATAATGTTCATAATTTCGGCTTTGTTAGGTTCAGGACGTCGCTTATCGATAATGGCTAAATCTGCATCATTGAGCCGTTTCGCAATAGCTCTTGCTCTGATAACACCGCCCACATCGGGGGAAACCACTTGAATATTACTGGTATCAGGATGGTTTTTCTTGATATCTGTGAGCATGACCGGCGTGGCGTAGACGTTATCCACAGGCATATGGTAGAAGCCTTGGATTTGATCTGCATGGAGATCAACGGTCAATAATCTATCAAATCCAACGGATGCTAGCATATCAGCGACGACTTTAGCACTGATGGGCACTCTAGCGGAACGGACTCGGCGATCTTGCCGAGCATAGCCATAATAAGGTACCACAGCGGTAATGCGGTTAGCTGATGCGCGTCGTAGAGCATCCGCTAAAATAATCAATTCCATGAGGTTTTCATTGCAAGGAGATGAGGTTGATTGAACCACGAAAACGTCTTTACCGCGGACATTATCAAGAATTTCTACCCGAGTCTCACCATCACTAAATTTACCTACCGTAGCATTGCCTAGGGAGAGCTTTAAGTGAGATGCGATTTGTTCAGCGAGCAAAGGAGTTGAGTTGCCACTAAATAGCATCATTCTTGACATATTGTATACCTCTTGAACAACAACTTTTCTTCTATTGTTTACGGGATAAAGTGGCTGGGGTGCCAGGATTCGAACCTGGGAATGCGGAGATCAAAACCCCGTGCCTTACCACTTGGCGACACCCCAACTAAATCCACCGATATCCAATTTAGGATGCTCCCGTGACGTTCTTAACCGCGAGACCTAAGTTGAAGGGGACTATTGTCCGCATCCTTGTTGTCCTTGTCAATAGTTAGAGTCTTCCAATATGAAATGAGCCTGGAGCAGGTGGCGAATTTCCAAAGTGAAGTGAGCCTAAGTCGCTAATATTTGTGCAAATATGCAGCAGGTGTCATGATCGCGGGATGAAAACGATCATGAAATTAGACAGTTTAGTGACCTTAGGTGAACTGAAAGCGTTCCTAGATGGCAGCCAAGCTATCGCTTTTGCTGTAGCCAGTAATAAGGATGAGCGCTATCAGTTTGTAGAAAAAATATTAAAGCGCTTCAATTACCATCAATTGAAGCGTCAGGATAAAGGTATCGTGATTTTGTTCTTACAAAAAGTCAGTGGTTATTCACGTCAACAAATCACTCGGATGATCCGCCGGTATGCTGAGCAAGGCAAGCTCAAGCGTTACCATAAGACGACGAATGGTTTTGAGGTTGTTTACACAAAAGAAGATATTAAGCTTCTGGCGCAACTGGATCAACGCCATGATACCCCCAATGGTTTAATGGTCAAGAAATTGTGTGAACGAGCTTATCATAAATTTGATGATTCTGATTATGAACGTTTATCTCAAATTTCTGTATCTCATATTTATAATTTACGTCAATCATTAAAATATAAACAATGC
>JAJFKH010000002.1 GCA_021773305.1 Gammaproteobacteria bacterium
AATTAATATTCTAAAATCCGAACTAGATTCTAAAATTTATTTGACGACATTATCAATTATTTCCTTTGTATCAGAAAAGTTTTCCATAAAATATAGTACTAGCGGAATGCGTGACTTATTGCATCATATTGGCTATGAATATAAGAAACCGATTATCATCACTCTAAAATTGTTAAAGATTTTTTAGGGAACTCTAGAATCAAGTTGGTTTTCTTACCAACTTACTCACCTAATTGATCTTGCTATGCAATCAACAGGTTATATGCATATGAGACCAGTAATCACGAAAGAATTGCTGCATTATGATATTTTATTTTGCTTAGAAGATAATGGCTTGTTGGATCCGCTGACGTTCCAGGGTGGGACATCTTTGCGATTATGTTATGGTGGCTTTCGGTTTAGTGAAGATTTAAATTTCGTTGGAGGGTATGATTTTCCAACCTCCCATCTTGTCAACATTAAAAAGTGTCTTGAAAAATATATTGGTAAAAGGTATGGGCTTGAAATTGAAGTGAAAGAGCCTAAAGAGATGGCTCAAACTCCTAAATACAAGGATATTAAAGTTGATAAATGGCAGGTGAAAATCACCACAGATCCAGGAAAACGAGATTTACCTAAACAAAAAATCAAATTAGAAGTTGCCAATGTGCCGGCTTATTCAAGGACACCGCAAGTATTAAAGCAAAACTATGACTTTCTACCTGATGGCTACAGCGATACAATCATTATGACAGAATCACTGGATGAAATTATGGCGGATAAACTGATTACACTTGTTAGTTGTCAGCGGTATATCAGGCATCGTGATATTTGGGATTTACGTTGGCTTAAGCAACAAGGTGCCACTGTAAATTCTAACTATATTCGTGCCAAAATTGACGACTACAAAGAAAAAGACTACCCACAAAAGTTGAATTTATTTGTACACCAGCTTGATTCTATTATTCGAGGCAAAGGTTTTATGAATGAAATGTCACGATTTATTCCAATGGATGTGCAGAGGCGGACGTTACAAAAAGCTAAGTTTCTTGAGTTACTGATCAATGAAAACAAAATCCTGCTAAATCAAGTCAGACGTATCGTGGGCAGTTAAGAATTATCGGTAAAAACAGTGAGTATGGGGTCAGAAAATTTTAGGCTAACCCTTTGATCTTATTGATCGGGGTGATAGGATTTGAACCTACGGCCCCTGCCTCCCGAAGGCAGTGCTCTACCAAGCTGAGCTACACCCCGTTAATGGTTACGCGTTAATGCAAAGTTCGTTAAACTCAGCAGCGCGTCTTTATACACTGAGTCACCGATATTTTGTAAGGCCGTGATGGCTTTATCAATCTGAGTATTGGCGGCATTATGTGTATAATCAATGGCACCACTGGTTTGAATAGTCGTTTGAATGTCCTCAAGATGAGTCAAATCTCCTTGAGTGATGGCGTTTTCAATGAGTTTTCTCTCACTTTTCGAGCTTTGATTGAGGGCGTAGATCAAGGGTAGTGTTGCCTTGCCTTCCGCTAAATCGTCGCCGACATTTTTTCCCATTTGTTCTGCGTTTCCCTGAAAATCCAGAGCATCATCAATTAACTGGAAGGCCATACCTAAATGCGTACCATAATCGAGCATGGCTTGTTCAATGGCTTGGGGTTGCTCGCTAATAATGGCTCCCACTTGGGTCGCAGCGCCAAAAAGAATCGCTGTTTTGGCGTGGATCACGGATAGGTAATCTTCTTCACTGGGATTGGCATTATGGCGATTCATAAGTTGGATGACTTCTCCCTCTGTAATGGCGTTGGTGGCATTAGAGAGGACGGTCAGTATTTGAAAATTTTCAATGGCGACCATCATTTGAAAAGATCGAGAAAAGAGAAAATCGCCGACCAGCACACTGGCTTCGTTGCCCCAAATGGCATTTGCTGTCTGGCTTCCTCGACGTAGCTCAGAGCTATCGACCACATCATCGTGAAGTAGGGTGGCAGTATGAATAAATTCGATGAGAGCGGCTAAGTCTCGGTGTTGTTTGCCTTGGTAATCAAAGCAGTGAGCGCTCAATAGAGTTAACATTGGGCGCAGACGTTTACCCCCACTGTCTACAATATGTTTTGAAAGTGACTTGATTAAATTTATATCAGAGTTCAAATGGCCAGCAATCAGCTGGTCAATTGCTGACAAGTCCTCAGCTAATAATTGTTTTATGGCATTAATATCCACAAATCACTCCTAAGAAAACAGGGTTCAGATCGTAGTTTTATCTGGTGATCCTGTCAAGTATAACTGATGCTCGTTAATATAATCTAACACCGAATTGGGCAGTAGAAAGCGAGGATCGTAGCCTGTGGCAATTTGGTTGCGTATGGTGGTTGCGCTGATATCCAATGCACTGATGGCTTGTAAGTAAATGTACCCTGAGGTGAGTTCACGTAATCCCTGGGGATCGGCTAATTGTCGCTCTACTAATAGCTGTTTTATTTCGGTGCTTGGAGAAAAGGTATGCCCTGGGCGCATTACAACAATAATATGGGCTAAGTCTAGAAGATGCTGCCAGCGTTTCCAGGTGGGTAAGCTTTCAAAGCTGTCACTTCCCATGATGAGACATAAAGATGCTTCGGGTAAGGTATCTCGGGTGCTTTCAAGGGTGTCTATTGTGTAGGAAGGAGTGTGCCGACGGATCTCGGTATCGTCAACGTCCAGCCCCGGAGTATTGGCTATCGCTAAATGTAGCATTCCTAAGCGATCCATTGCTGAGCCGAATGTTTGATCTTTATGGACGGGATCTTTGCAAGGCACCAAGCGGACGCCCTCTAAACCTAAAATTTGTTTTAATTCTAATGCAGTTCGTAAATGCCCAAAGTGAATGGGATCAAATGTGCCGCCCATAATCCCAATAAGAGGTGTTTTTTTATGCTGTGCCATGATGGACTCCTGGAAAAATAGACGTTCCACAGAGGGTTAAACAGAGCTGCTCTAGTTGTTGCCAGGGATCGCCGACTTCCCGACCTTTAATGATTTTGTCAATCAAGCTACATTGAGCAATAAGTATCATGAGGGTTCGCTCTGATAAGCGTGTCACAGCTTGTTGTACAAAGGGTTTGCGCTTTGGCCAAATTTGATATTTTGGGCAGAGTGTGTCAAATGCCTCACCCTGCCTCAGGGCCAATTTAATCTGCAGTAAATTGCGGATTTCCCGGGAAATGGCCCACAGGGTTAAGATAATTTCTTCGCCAGTATGTTGTAAAGATTGAATGATATGTAGGGATTTTTTAGCATCGCCTTGCAGTAGGGTATCGACTAACGTAAAAACATTAAAGCGGCTGTGATCGCTAATGGCTTCTACCAATTGCTCCAATGTGATGGGGCCTTTGCCATAACAAAGATACAGTTTTTCAATTTCTTGGGAGGCGGCAAGAAGATGACCTTCCACTTTTTCTGCGAGTAAGGAGTAACCATGAGAGGGCAGTGTCATTTCCAATTGTTGCATGCGCTGTTTGATCCAAGTGGGAAGTTGTTTGCTATCGATGGGCCAAATTTGAATGATAACGCCAGCGGCATCAATGGCTCGTGCCCATTTGGATTTCAATTGCTGTTGAGTGAGTTTAGGTGTGATAATAAGCAGTGTCACATCAGCAGGAGGCTTTTCACAGTAGTCACTGAGGGCTTTGCTACCCTCTTTGCCAGGCTTACCCTGGGTGAGGGTTAGCTCCACGAGGCGCTTACTAGAGAATAGAGATGGAGAATAAACAATATTGCTAAACGTTTGCCATTGAAATGTATTATCGGCTTGAAGTTTTATGGTTTCATCGAAGTCTAGTATTTTTATTTGATCACGGGATTCATTCAGTAGCAAAGATTCATCGCCCGTGAGGAGGTAAATCTTCGGGCTATTTTCTGTTAGGTGATGAGCCAATTGTTCAGGGCGTAGTTTCATGGTTGCCGCCGATTTTTTCTATGGCTAACGCTGCATCGGGTGATCCAAGTTGGTTAACTATTTGGTACATAGCATCCCGTTGTAAGGTTTGCTGTAGCAACGTTGTTTCATTGGTGCTGCTTAGAACCTGATCTTCGTTTACGATGTAACTGCGGGAGGTTTGGATTGTTTTAGGGCCATAAATATCAGCACCATCCGAGGTTAACAGCGCAAAGCTAATTTGATAATGAAGTAGATAAGTTTTGGTCGAAGAACTTGCACTATCACTGAGGTTGCTGGTAGAAAATGCTTCATCATACAGTTTGAGTACAATAGGAGATTGTTCAGGGGTTTTCACCACATTGATATGCATGGAACCTAAAATTTCTTTGAGTCGCAGAGTAATATAGCCATATGTATTGCTGGTTTCGATATAAATAACACGCAAACTTGGTGCAATAGGGCGACCTCCCCGTAGATGAAATCCACAGCCCACAAGGATCAAGCAAAGTATGGTTGTGCCGATAAACCGTTTCATTGAGGCGCTACAATATTAATTAATTTACTGGGAATATAAATTACCTTGCGAAGCACTTTACCTGTTACAAAAGGTTCTACTTTTGGATCAGCACAGGCGAGGGCTTGGATCTGAGCTTCATCAGCGTCACTAGGGACTTGTATTTTGCTGCGTAATTTGCCATTCACTTGCACGATAATTTCAATATTATCGGTTTTCAACGCATTTTTATCCACTTTAGGCCAGGGTGCTTCAATCATGGCTTTTCCGTAAGCGAGTTCTTGCCATAAACAGTGGGTAATATGCGGTGCAATGGGAGATAGGATACGCAGTAAAATGCTCATCCCTTCATGGAGTAAGAGAATAGGATAGCTATCTGCTGTTATTTCCTGTGGCACACACTCTATTTTTATCTTATCGAATAAATTGAGCAACTTCATGGCCCCAGAGACCACGGTATTAAATTGCAGGCGATCGTAATCGTATCGCGCTTGTTTTAGAATTTGGTACATGTCACGTCGCGCATTGACGATGGCTTCAGGAGCTTGTTGCCAATCAATGGCTTTACAAAGTGTCGCAGCATTTTTTTCATTGAAGTCTGTGAGGTAATTGTGTTGTCTAGCAAATTGATATAGCCGAGTTAAAAATCGATAAGCACCTGCCACACCGCTGTCTGACCATTCTAAGGATTGCTCTGGAGGCGATGCAAAAATAGAAAATAGGCGTACGGTATCTGCACCATATTGCTCGATAAGGGCTTGAGGATCCACTATGTTACCTTTGGATTTCGACATTTTGGCACCATCTTTTAGCACCATACCTTGGGTTAAGAGCCGCGTGAAAGGTTCATCGGAATTGAGTAAGTTTTCATCTCGCAAGACTTTATGGAAAAAACGTGCATAGAGCAGATGCATTACCGCATGTTCAATGCCTCCTACATATTGATCCACGGGAGTCCAATATTTAGCTCTATCATCTAACATG
The DNA here is from genome assembly GCA_021773305.1 of Gammaproteobacteria bacterium. Lineage (GTDB taxonomy): Bacteria > Pseudomonadota > Gammaproteobacteria > UBA1113 > UBA1113 > JAJFKH01. Next base: position 5,397 of record JAJFKH010000002.1, read on the forward strand.
GCCGTATTTTGGTTATGGCTTGCATAGCGCGCATAGTACCAAGACGATTCGACAAAGGTGTCAAAGGTATCGGTGTCTCGTTTGGCTTGAGCACCACATTTTGGACAGGAAACTTGGTAAAATTCTAGCATGGAGGCCAGAGGAGATCCCACTTCTTGGAGGTTGATATTTTCAGGGAGTTGTACTGGCAGTTGATCGTCAGGTACCGGAACATTTCCGCAGTCAGGACAGTGGATAATGGGGATGGGTGTTCCCCAGTAACGTTGCCTTGATACTCCCCAATCTCGCAGGCGGTAATTAACCTGTCGTTTGCCTTGTTGGTTCTGTTCTAGAGCATCAGCGATTTTCTCGAAAGCTTCATCTGATGTTAAACCATCGTATTTGTTTGAATGGATTAAACGGCCTTTTTCGGAGTAGGCTTTTTTACTGTGATCCCAGGTAGAGCCATCTACAGGCTCTACTACTGGAGTAATAAGGAGTTGGTATTTTTGGGCAAATTCAAAATCTCGTTGATCATGTGCGGGTACTGACATGACCGCACCACTGCCATAATCCATTAGTACGAAATTTGCAGTCCAAATAGGAATGGTTTTTCCCGTTAGGGGGTGAACTGCTTTAAAACCGGTATCAAAACCTTCTTTTTCCAGGGTGGCTAACTCTGCTTCGGCGACTTTGATTTGTTGGCAGCGCTGAATGAACGATTGAATATCAGCGTTATGTTGCGCAGCTTCCAATGCAAGGGGGTGTTGGGGGGCAATGGCTAAATAAGTTGCGCCAATTAATGTATCAGGTCTTGTGGTATAGACATCGATACGGTTTGGATGATCTGCGACTTCGAATTGAATTTCAATGCCTTCGGAGCGGCCGATCCAGTGACGTTGCATGGTACGAACTTGCTCTGGCCAATCTTCTAATATATCCAAATCTTGTAGTAGTTCATCGGCATAAGCCGTAATTTTTAAGAACCATTGGGGGATCTCCCGTCGCTCGATGATGGCACCCGATCGCCAGCCTCGTCCATTGACCACTTGTTCATTGGCAAGGACGGTTTGATCTACCGGATCCCAGTTGACCACAGCATTTTTTCGATAGGCTAAACCACGTTTAAAAAGTTGCAGGAAGAGCCATTGTTCCCAACGATAGTAATCTGGATCGCAGGTTTTTATCTCCCGATGCCAATCATAGGCAAATCCCAAGCGTTTAAACTGGCTACGCATTTGGTTGATATTTTCATGGGTCCACTTTGCTGGGGGAACATTATGCTTTAAGGCTGCATTTTCCGCAGGCAAACCAAAAGCATCCCAACCCATTGGCTGTAATACATTTTTACCCAACATGCGTTGATAGCGAGCAATAACATCTCCTAGGGAATAATTGCGCACATGGCCCATATGCAAGTGACCGCTGGGATAAGGGAACATACAGAGGCAAAAAAACTTCTCTTTGCTCAAATCTTCAACGGCTTTGAAGCTGTGATTCTCTTCCCAGTATGCTTGGGCCGCTTGTTCTACAGCGAGGGCTTGATAATCGTCTTGCATGGCTTTGGATCCCGAGGTTTACCTAGGAGGTAGAATACCTTAGCTGGAAAAATGTGCAAGAAGTTAATTTATATCCATCGCGAATGCCTACTGTCAATGTTTCATCAACTGTTTAATTTTGAACAACTTTTAGAGATTATTAATACTGCCTTAATAAATAGTGTCTATTATGCGTTTCATCCCAACAAAAAAGAATGGATATAGACAGTGAAAGCTTGTTTAACAAAATTATTATTCAATCAATGTGCTGAAATATTAGATTCCCTGGGTATTACGCTAGAATACCATGATTTGGGTGACTCGATGAATGCGACAGGAAAAGTTAAAGAGGAGCTGTCATCCGAACAATGGCTGCAAGCCTATTTTACAGTCTACCGATTAATGCAGCCGGACTTGGGTACCTTTGGGCAATACTATATTAAAATGCCCTATAAAGGATTTACCCAAGGTTACGATCAGCGAATGCTTGCTTGGAGCCTGATTAATGATATTTTGATTGAGCATTTTGACTTTCCTAAACAATATGCTCCCCGTAGTTTTTACCATCCAGTGCATAATCCCCATGAAAAAACAGTGGATACGATTATTGAACAAATTTATGATCAAAAAATGGCTGTACGGGCGTTAAAATTAAATTTTCAACAAGTAGCGGCTTTTGTCTATGCAGAAGCTCCTGTCTATGCAACTGATCCTTTTCAACATCTCAATGCTGAATTAAATATTTTAACTCAGCCAGGTGAATTTAGAACAAATAATTTTGTGAATAAGGCGGAAAGGGGAGCGATGCAATACAAAATTAACCTTAGAACAGGCGTGCAGTATCAAGTCAAGCTTCCCCTTAAACAAAACCAGGATAAAATTTTTAGTGATAAACTTTCATCGTCTATTATTCCTAATCCTCAGAGCAGGATTATGAAACCATTTCTGAGTGATGGTGTCTGGCTAGGTTATGACTATCTGCTAAGTGACACAAGAAGTGAAATGCATTGTTGCTTCTACAATTATGGTTCTAATGCACGAAATCACCGTGCAGAATCGCCTGACAAACCGCTAGGTTATCCAGATAATTTTTTTGGGATTACAGGCATATTAGACGCATATAAATCAAAAAAAACATATGGTAACAACAGCGAACAGCAATTTGGTTATAATCTTGATTCTCTGGAATGTATTTTTGTCTCAGACCGTCGCGATCATATTTTCAAAGCTGTAGCTGCTCGATTACATATTGAGAAGCTCCACCAAAAAACATTACCTATTATCTATTATCCATTAAATAAAAGTCAAAAAATCACAGTGCTTCCTTTTTCAAAAATATTGGATATCTCGTCTAATAAACCCTCTCTTCTTGAACAAAAAATATATTATGATTTTCTTTCACAAGATAGCTTCAGGGGATACATTTTTGCATCAAATGCTAAAGACTGTTTAGATATCATGGGTTATGTTTTGAACTCAAAAAACAAACCACCCACTCTTGTTATCCAGGAAGTTTTACCTCTATTGAATGATAGACTGCAACAGATTAAACTTCACAATAAAGAAGATTACGCCATTTCATTTTTAGCCAATCTATCATATGAGGCTATCAAGTTGATAAAACCTCATTTGAATTTTGAGTTACTTGAAGATGATCTTGAAATGCAACTGCTTCTTTTGGGCAGCTTAAGCAAAGGTGGAAAAGTAAGAACACCTGATAATAAAAAAACATTAGATTTTTTTATTAATGATATTGTACAAACTATCAAAATAAAATGTTGTGATGAAGTTTCGGTTTTTATGGAAATCTTACAAGGAGAGTCTGGTATTAATGTTTTGAAAGGACTGCATTACAATGTTCCAGAAGCCGATAATCAGCCTATTTTTAGATCTATTTTTAATGCTGTTAATGAAAATGAAAAAAAAGTAATTATACAGATTCTCATTCGAGAAAAAAACACTTATTTTTTAAGTGTGCTTGCGCGATATGCCTTCGATGAATTTTATCCGATTGAAGCGACAATAAATCAGCATGAGGATGTACAGGCGTTGAGATACTATCATTTTTATTATTTGCTTTTTACTTTTGAACTTAGCCTTTATGATAAAGAACGAAATAATTTTAATGGCTGTTTTTCTGTTCTTAATGCAGCCAGAAAGTTTATTGATAAACTTGCGACCCCCACTGAAATCCAATATTTTTTTAATCAAATGGGTATTGGTTGTAAGGGGGATCACCTTCTCGATCCAATCTTATCAAAGTTTCGTCATCGCAAAGGTGGGTACCGAGAGACGAATGATAGTGGGATGTTGGGAGAGGATGCAAAGCAGCGGTTGAAACAAATTGTGAGTAAGATGAATGAAATCAGTCAAGACGATCATGAAATTTGTTTAGATGTTTTTAGTCGAAACATAAATCGGTTTTTCACCAAAAGGAAATCTAAAGAGATGGTATGGTATCAAAAAAACCATCCTAGCATCATTGAAGCGCACGCGCCAATGGCGCAAGTGAATTTAATATAGGGGCTTGATGTATTATGAAAACCTGCTTAACCCAAAAGTTATTTGAAATTTGTCACACAGAATTACAAGAAATGGGTATTACATTGGAATATCTCGGATCTCATGATGCAATGGAAGCGCGAGGAAAGGTCAAAGGTGAACTGTCCCCCGAGCAATGGCAACAGGCTTATTTTACAGTGTATCGGTTAATGGCACCGGAGTTAGGTACGCTTGGCCATTATTATTTTGAAGTTCCACAAAAGGGATTTGAACAAGGATACGATCAGCGAACATTGGTCTGGAGTGTTATTAATGATATTTTAATTGATCATTTTCAATTTCCAAAAGCATTAAGACCTCCACGATTTTATCATCCTGAATATCACCCAAATGAAACAACCACTGAAGCTATTAAAGAGCAGATTCATCGCCAACAAATAACCATCAGAGTAGTTTCCATTAATTCGGGTAGAGATCAGTACAAAGATCTCCGTAAATATATGAATAAATTATCTCAGCCGGAGTTGTATAATAATAAGATTTTAAAAGGAGATGCGCGAGATCAAAAAATCAATTTTCGAACTCAAAAAAAATATGAGCCAAAAAGTTTATTTCGAAAAAAAGAACCTCCTATTTTTAGCGATAAAATAGCAACAGTTGTTTTGCCTGACCCTAAAAAATTAATCCTGTTCAATGAATGCATGAATAGTGCCATTATATTAGGGTTGAATTATTCTTTCAGTGATACGCAGTTCGAGAATAGTTGTTATAAATTAACATTATCTATCCCTAATGATAAGCCTAAACCTACTTTTGAACGAGCGGATGCTTGGATAACGCTTCAAGAGGCATGTGATTTTTATAAGCAGATTGTGGAGCTTCCCATATGTCGGGATAATGCAATTAACTTGGCTTATTACAATATTCGTTTTCGTTATAACCTTGATTCTCTGTCTTGTCTTTTTTGCCTCGACAGGCATGATGCCATCAAAACAGCCATTGCTTCAGAATCGTTTCTTCTAAAAAATTATAATAAAAAAATACCGCTGTTCTTTTTCCCCACTATGGAGAGACGTGAAGTTGTTGAAGTCAATTTTTCTGATAAATTGTTTGCCTTTACCACGTTTCCCTCGTCTGAGTTTGAATTGGGTGTTTTTATTGATTTTGTTGATCAGGAGTTCTTTTTTGAAGAGGTGCGAAAAATATCAGAAAAAGAATTTTTTGATTTTATTTTTTCTCTTGTAAAAAATGATATACGGATGACTCAATATTTTTTTGAACAGTATGCGGATCTTATACAAGAGAAAATCAAATTAGAGCGTATGAGTGAGCCAGCTAAAAACGCTTTTTTAAACTTTGTCTTTAGTGGTGAAAAAAAAGAATTATCGGAAATTGTCGGAAGATGCTTTCCTCTTGCGGCTAATTTTTATAGGGAAGACGATAAGCAAGAAAAAAAGCTTGTTGATGGTTCCTTGGAGCAACAGTTGTTAGATATAAAAAACAGATATCAAATGAGCATTACAATCAACAACAACCGCGGATTGATAGATGCATTAAAATCGTTGATTGACACACTGACAACCCCACACGACATTCAATATTTGTTTAATGCCATAGGCATTGGTCTGGATGATAAAGCAGGTACAGATCGGCAGCTATCTGGTCTTCGCTGTCGCCTACATCCTTATAAATTCCAGTATAGTTACCGCGAGACAGACGATTCTTATGAGATAGGAAAATATGCTAAAGCTAGATTGAAAGCCATTGTTATGGATCCAGAAAATCATTCGATTAGTTTAGTGGATCATCGTACCTACAGTGAGGTTTTTGGCCGTAAAATTAAACGCCGTTTAAACAAAGGTACCACCACAGAAGAATGGCAATGGTATCAAAAATACCACCAAGAGCTGCAACAAAATAATATTATTGCTCGTCCTTAGAAATCATTCGCTATGAGAATATCTACCAGTAGTATATACTGATGGTAATGACGGGAGGAGAGTATTATGGAAAAAGAAACACCACCCAACCCCAAAGAACGATTGATTCGGGGTTATGAGACGATGCTTCGCCGGGTTAAAGAGGCAATGGATCAACTTCAAGATAAAGCCAGCCCTGCGGTGCATGAGCATATTAGCAAAGCCAAGCAAAAGGCTGTGGAATTAGAAGAATTAACCGAGGAAGAAGCCCAAAAAATTGTAGTGTATTTACAACGTGATCTACATGATGTGGGTGTTTTTTTACAGGATGCGAAAAAAGTCATAGGTGATTGGGTTTATTTTGACGTGCAAGTGGTGGAAGATAAATTACTACGCATGTTTGCTCAGGTGGCTGATAAAACATCTCTAGAAATTTTTGAATTTAAACAGCAGCTTAAAATGGATCAAGAAACCCGTGAAAACTACCGTGCGGGTGAGGTGACGGGGATTGGTACGTTACAGTGCAAACACTGTGGTCATTTGCAGCATTTTGATAAAGTCAGTCATATTCCGCCCTGTCCTAAGTGCCAGGAGGGGCTGTTTAAAAGAGAGTCAGCTTGAGTGCAAAAAGCTTGCAATTATAATGAAATTAAACTAGTCTGGGTTTGTTGTATATATTTAGGTTGAAAAATAATATGTACCCATTTAATGGTAAAAGAGACGAATTAAAAGACATACTCATGGCTTCCCCTGTGGCCGATGGCAGCTTACAGCGACGTTATGGAGCTTTTCTTAGGGTCACCGCGATGGAGCACTTGCGCACTTCTGACAGTGTTGTGGGTCGAGGGTTCCGTCATGAGTATGGGGTGGCTTTTCCTCACGTGCGAAATGCTTATAAACAGTATTTAGCGCAGCAAAGTAAAAATGCTGTGTGGGGTCGTGACATCGAGTTACAGGCTTTAGCCGAAGAATTTGGTGTGAATGTGGTGGTCACGGCGATCAATGGCCAAGGAACACGTGATACGTTTGTTTTGCATAAATTTTCTGATGATGCACCAACAGTTCACTTAAATAACATTACCAATACTCACTGGGCGTTTGATGATAATACGGGTCGAGATGGGAATTGTCTTTATAATGCTTTTGCTCAAGGGCTACATGCTTTAGCCGTGAAAGAATTTCCTGAAATTAAAAAAGCACCTTTACGTCCTCTTGGGAACTCCTTGTTTGCACCGCTAAATCAACAACAAAAGCATGCCGTCGATGCTCAAGAAACTCGTTTTGCGCAATTGCTAAAAGAAGCACCTTCTTCCAGTGAGATTGCTCAGCAAATGGAATGTGAAAAATCACGAATCAATAAATTGCCCGTTACAGAGCAACAGCAAATCGCTGACGATTATTGTTTCGCATTACAGATGGCAATGGAAGAAAATATTAGTGTGAACCGCTTACTTAAATCTTGTGATTTTAGTGAGAAATTTTATTCTCCCACGGCTTTGCTTTCACCTGCTTGATGATGACGTTGCCAAGCGTGGCATAATAACAAAAAAATTAATCCTAATATGGGGTTGTGCCCCGTTCGTGTGATGGGTGTCGTGCCGCCCATGACGCGAATTTCACCTTCTAAAATAGCTTGTTCGTGAGAGGGGGCTTGGTTAATGATTTTTCCACGGGAATTCACAATAGCACTGACACCATCGTTGGTGGCTGAAATAAAATAATTCCCCGTTTCCAACGCTCGCATTTGTCCCATTTGTAATTGTTGGTGAGCTGCATTGGAATGACCAAACCAACTATCATCGCTTAATGTTAAGAGTATTTGGCTATTTCGAGTCGCATTCAAGACTAATTCAGGATAAGCAATTTCGTAGCAAAGAAACGGTGCTATGGCAACATTTTTGATTTCTAGAGGTGCTTGGCGTTTAGGCCCTGGAATATAGCTGGACATAGGAATATCAAAGAAGTTGATGAGTCCACGGAGCCATTTATCAAAGGGTAAATATTCTCCAAAGGGCACGAGATGTCTTTTGTAATAGGAACCTTCGCCTTCTCCCAGCACAAAAATGCCGTTGTAATATTGGTTATTTTGTTGAACCATCTTGGGTGCACCAATAATCACAGCACTGTGAAATTGTTTTGCCATGGTTGCTATGGTGTTGAGGTAATTGGGCAGCAAATTGATAGGTAAAGGGATCGCAGATTCAGACCAGATGACAATATCATGATTAATATTTTTACGGGTCAATGTTTCATAGGTTTCCAGGATATTTTTTGTTTGGTTAAGATCCCATTTGATATTTTGAGAAATATTGCCTTGGATGAGGCTGACCGACAAACGGTGGCCTATGGGCCATGTCCAGCGAACCGGTTGTAATATGATGGTGGATAACCCGAGTGCCATCAGTAGTAAAATTGGCATTAGGCTTCGGGCATTAAGATTTTTACCAATAAAATATAAGCTGCCAATGGAAAATAATGCCAGAAATGAAACCCCATAAATGCCAATCATAGGAGCAAATTGCCCTAGAGGTGTATTCAGCTGAGTGTAGCCAATAAATAGCCAAGGAAATCCGGATAAAAACCAGCCACGGCACCATTCCAGTAATACCCATATGGCTGGGAAGGCGATAGCACTTTGGCTAAGAGAGGGGCTGGGGAATAGTCGCTTCAGCAAGTAACCCGTTAATCCATAGAAGCTCCCCATGATGAGAGCAAAGATGAGAGTCATTAATAAGGCAATTGGAGCTGCGGTATTGCCATAATCATGAATACTGGTATAGATCCAGGGAGTGCCTGCTGCAAATAAGCCAAAGCCAAATAGCCACCCCAAGAAAAAGCCCTGGGAGGAACGCTGACAACGACTCCAGAGCGCTAACAGGAGGCCAGGGCATAAAAATGCTAGGGAGCTGAGATTGTAGGGAGCAAAGGCAAAGCTGAAAAAAACACCTAAAATCAATGCGATAGCACCCATTATTGGGGTGCCGCAGAGACTAGGGCCAAAAAATGACGCCACCCCGCATGTTGGATCTTTTTCTAATTCCTGTACCATGATAAATCGCATTTTATTTAAAGGTTGAGAGTATAGCATGTGGTTTAAAAATGTTCACGCCTTTCGTCTTCTGGAACCTTTTTCAAAAGATGATTTTGAGCAAAAATTGTTAGAAAATCAGATCCGCCCCTGTGGCAAAATTGAGCGAATGACGTTTGGTTGGGCCGCTCCCATGGGAGGAGAGGAAATGCCTCTGGTTGTGGTCAGTCAGGATAAGCTGCTGATAAGTGCAAAAAAAATTGAAAAATTGCTGCCAACCACCGTTGTCAAAGAGCACGCTCTGGAACGAATTGCTGAAATTGAAGCAGATCAAGATCGTAAAGTAGGCGCTCGGGAAAAACGCGCAATTATGGAGGAAATGACCCTGACATTACTGCCCAAAGCGTTTACCAAGAGTAGTCGGATAAACGCTTATATTGATGTAGGGTTGGGCTTGTTGATTATCGATACTTCAAGTACAGCAAAGGCTGAGGAATTGACGGTTTTACTGCGGCAAACTTTAGGCCAACTTAAAATTAAGTCTATTGAAGTCAATGATTCCATACGCCACCATTTAACTCGATGGTTGGTTGAGGACGCACCGCCTCAAGATTTTTATTTGGAGCGAGATTGCGAAATTCAAGATCCTAGAGCAGAGAAGACCAAGATCAAGTGCAGTAATTTGGATTTACCCAATAAGGAAATCGAAGGCTTGATTGAGAAAGGTACGGAAGTGATCCAGTTGGGGCTGACTTGGAGTGATAGGTTAAGTTTTATTGTGGATGAAAACTTGGTGTTAAGAAAATTAGAATTTTTGGATTTGGTTCAAGATCAAGTGGATGACGCGGCGGCTGAGACTGACGAAGAGCGATTCATGGCAGATTTCACGATTTTTAGCAGTGAAATTGAAGCCATGTTGCCCTTACTTTATACGGGGTTAGGTGGTTTAGTTCCTTTGGAAAACGCCCAGGAAGAGCGTGTTGAGGATGCGTTGCCTGCTTAGTGGTTTATATCCCAAAAAAAAATGATCGACTAATACTCGCATTATGTGGCTCTGTATCTTCATGCATTAAATGGTGTGTCGCCGTATATATTTGCTTTATTAACGTCAATGTTTCTACGCGACAGTAGTAGCTTAATGATATTAATATGGCCTTGTCTGCAAGCCACGTAAAAAGAGAGTTCTTTCTCATTATTGACTTTATTAAAGTTAATGTGTCGGTGCAAAAGCAGTCGCTTGACGCTTTCAGTTTGGCCATATCGACAAGCCGCGTAAAGAGGAGTTTCTTCGTTATTATTTGGTTTATTGACTTCCATTCTAGGCCGCGATAATAGAAAATCAATTATATTTTTATCGCCAATGCAGCAAGCTAGATAAAGTAGTGTATTGCCATCTACATCTACTTGGTTGACATCAAAATTCGGCTGTTCCATTAGCAACGTAACTATATCATGATGACGCCTAGCGTAAGCCAAAAAAACAGGGGTATTTTTTTCATCAAAATTAGTTCGCTGATTGATATCCACTTTGCCGCTTGATAGACAGCTTCTGACAACTTCAATGTCACCGTCTAGGCATGCTTGTACTAATTTTTCTTGTTTTGTCATGGTTAATCACTAATTATGATTGACATAAAAAGTGAATATAACATAATCTAAATAACATACAATACGGTAAATATACCGTAGTAGGGCAATGGATTCGGTGGTGAAACTTTTTTTTTCAGAGTGAGTCTGAGCTAACGCAGCTCTTATCTGTGCCTGGCGTTTTGCCCCTGAGAGTTCCTTACGAATTTTAGCTAATTATTTAAAACATACTTTTGTCTTTAAGTCGAGACGATTTTTGCAGATCTATCCCAAGTGTTTCCCCCTATCGCCTACGTGCTGCGGCTCGTCCGCAGCATCCAGGAAAATTTGTGTGAAACGAGAAATTCGTGGGGATCTCTCAGGACTTGTTCACGGTACCCATCCAGGACAAACTTCATAAAACTGTCGATATTGCTTGCTAGGAGTTTGATATACACCTGTGGCTTTTGCTCTCTTCTTCAGAGTGAGTTTGATCTAACGCAGTTGTTTCAGTATTCGTTTGTGCATGGCATTTTTCCCAGGCCTCTTTCATTGCTTGCAACGAGACTTTTCTGCGTGCTTCGAAGGCTTGCATCTCTTCTAGTTTTTTTACTATTTCAGTTTCATTTAGCATTGTACTCTTTTCCTTATATAAATATTTGTGACAGAACTGAATCCAACAAACCTATCCCAACGACGTGGCGCTGCGCGCGCTTATTCCTTGGCTTGTAAACGTGGCTCTCTAACTGGGTTTAAATGCCCCAGTCTGTCTGAGACTTGGCTTGGGCAAACAGTTGATGGATGATGTTGTCTGCAATGATACGTCGATCCATTTTTTCTCTGTTGGGATATTTGTATGCCCAGTAAAACCAATCCACATGGGCAAGAGGGCGGCCTGTGAGGGCACTGCGTAGGGTAAACTTTGCTACTTCGGGCAAATTATATACTTGGCCAGTATATTCCACATCTAAAATGGCATCGATGGGATAATCTTTCAACCGGACTAAATTCGACGGTGCTAGATAATTTCCCTGAGCGATCTGTTTGTTGCGCATAATGCTATGCATTTTCGTTGGCTGGATTACATCTGTGCAGTAATGGGATAATTGCTGCACAATTGCATCGGACAAGTCGCCACTGGGCATCATGACACCAATAATCGGTGGGTGATAAGTAAAAGGTAAGCTTACTTGAAATGGTTTGATGGTGTGTGCTGAACATATTCCAGCGATGAGACAGCCAATAATAATCCCTATGGCTCTTACATTGCGCATTTCCCTACCCTCCTTTATGCCTGTCAGGGCACCTCTACCAGAGATACCTCCAACAAGCTTATCCTGCGGCTATCCGAATGTAAAACGCGAAAGCCATATCCATTGATAGTAACGCGCTCATCCTGTTTTGGCAAATGGCCTAATTTGCGCATAACCAGACCACCAATGGTATCAAATTCTTCATCATTAAGAGATGCTTTAAAAAATTCATTGAATTCTTCTATGGGTGTTAGGGCTTTCACCGCATAATGATCGTCTTTCATTTTGGTGATGTTTGCGTCTTCATCCACATCATGCTCGTCTTCAATTTCTCCGACAATTTCTTCTAAAACATCTTCAATGGTGACAAGACCTGACACGCCCCCGTATTCATCTACGACAATCGCCATATGGTGGTGGTTTTCTCTAAATTCATCGAGGAGTGTATCCAAACGTTTGCTTTCGGGCACAAATATCGTGGGCCTTAGTAGAGAGGCTAAATCCAAGGTTTGATCATTGGTATAAAATAGGGGGGCGAGTAAATCTTTTGCTAACAAGATACCCATAATTTCATCGCGATTTTCGCCAATTACAGGGAATCGTGAATGAGTGGATTCAATAATTTTAGGGATCATATTTTCCAGTGTATCGTCAATCTCGATAATGATCATTTGTGAGCGTGGGATCATGATGTCTCGGACTTGCATTTGAGAAACGTCTAAAACCCCTTCAATCATTTGTAGAGCATCGGCATCGAGAATATTGCGCTGTTCAGCATCCTTGAGTAATTCAAATAACTCTTCACGGCTTTGTGGCTCTCCTAAAAAGGCATGACCAAGCCGTTCAATCCAAGATTTCGGGTAGGAGCTGCGACTCCCAGGTTCATCATTCATGATTGTTTTACCTCAATGTAAGGATTAGGAAATCCAAGTGTTTCCATCGCGTTAATTTCTAATTGTTCCATGGCGACCGCTTCAGTGAGATCCATATGATCATAGCCCAACAGATGCAGCGTGCCATGGATAGTTAAATGCGCCCAATGATGCAAGAGTTGTTTTTGTTGTTCCTCTGCTTCACGAGCCACAACCGGTGCACAGATAATAATGTCACCTAGAAGTGGCACATCAATGCCCTCAGGAATTTGAGCAGGAAAAGAGAGCACATTGGTGGCTCCAGATTTATTGCGAAATTGTTGATTTAATTCAGCCATATTTTCTTCGTCAATAATAGTCAGCACTAATTCCCAATATTTATCCGCAGGTAGTACGTGTTCTACCCACGTTTCAAATTGTGATTTCTCTGGGATATTTTTTAGCTGGCTTTCATTAATGAAAACGAGTTCCATGGTTAGGTTGCATCCTTATTTTGGTTTTCGTAAGCATCGATGATATCCTGAACCAAAGGATGACGAACGACATCGGCAGAGGTAAAGTAGCTAAAGCCAATGGCTGGAATATCTTTCAACAGAGTTTCTACATGCTTTAAACCCGACTCTTCATTGTCTACTAAGTCTATTTGAGTTAAATCTCCTGTTATCACTGCCTTTGAGCCAAAACCAATGCGAGTTAAAAACATTTTCATTTGGGCTTTGGTGGTGTTTTGAGCTTCATCAAGAATAATAAACGATTCGCTTAAGGTTCGACCTCGCATATAAGCTAGGGGTGCGATTTCGATAATATTATTTTCGATAGACTTAGCAACATTGTCAATACCCATCATTTCGTAAAGGGCATCATATAGCGGGCGTAGGTAAGGATCAACTTTTTGACTCATATCACCGGGCAAAAAGCCTAATCGCTCACCCGCTTCTACCGCAGGCCGAACCAGGAGAATTCGGCTGATGTTCTCTTTTTCTAGAGCCTCCACTGCACAGGCAACGGCTAAGTAAGTTTTACCCGTTCCCGCAGGGCCAATGGAAAAATTAATGTCATTTTGGTGGATGTTATCCACATAGTGATTTTGGTGTTGGCTTCGGGTTGCAATCGCACAACGGGGGGTGTGGATATGTCGGGATTTTTTTTCTGATGGCTGTTGCCCTTGCTTTGCGGCTCTAAGATACCGATAAATTTTTTCTTTGCTTAATGGATCTTGTTGTTGGGTATCTTCATAGAGTTTTTCAAGAATGCAACGGGTGGTTTTCACGGCCTGATCTTGACCGACAACATGAAATAAATTGCCTCGGTGGTGGATTTGCACATCCAAGGTTTCTTCGATGAAATGGAGGTGCTCATTAAATTGGCCACAAAGCTGCGCCAGACGGCGGTTGTCCGTGGGGCTGAACTGAATTTTGCTAGTCTGCAATGTTGTGTTCAAGTGTTTCTATGCAATCCTTTTCTGCTAATTCACTCTAAGTATAGTTGATAACGTTTTTATTAATATTTCACTCATTTTCTAAATATTCCCCTCGGAGAGAGTTGGGTCGTGCCTCGGTTATGTTAACCTTAACAAATTGCCCTATCAACTCGGGTTTGCCTTTGAAATTCACCACGCGATTATTTTCTGTGCGGCCACTCATGTCTTCGGGATTTTTCTTAGCATGGCCTGTGACCAGGATAGATTCTGTGGTGTTTACCATGGATTCACTGATGATATTGGCTTGGCGTTGAAGCCTCGACTGTAATATTTGCAAACGTTGTTTCTTGATATCCATGGGCACATTATCATGGAGTTTGGCTGCGGGTGTGCCGGGTCTGGGGCTAAAAATAAAGCTAAAAGAAGCATCGAAATGGATTTTTTCAACTAAGTCCATGGTCTGTTGAAAATCTTCGTCAGTTTCTCCAGGAAAACCTATGATAAAATCGCTGGATACCGAAATGGTTGGGCGAATTTTTTTCAGCTGGTCAATTTTTTCAATAAATTCTTCTACCTGATAGCCACGTTTCATCATGGCTAAAACTCGGTTAGAGCCACTTTGTACCGGGAGGTGTAAGTGATTGGCAAGCTGAGGCACAGCTTCATAGGCACTGATTAAATTCTCGGAAAATGCCCGAGGATGAGATGTGGTATAGCGAATGCGCCCAATCCCATCAATGGCTGCCATATAGTGGACAAGTAACCCTAAATCGGCTATTTGGTCATTATGCATAGCACCTTGGTAATCATTGACATTTTGTCCCAGCAGCGTGATTTCTCGTACCCCTTGGGCTGCGAGTTGGGCAATTTCTGTAATCACATCATCGAAGGGTCGGCTGATTTCTTCCCCTCGGGTGTAAGGGACAATACAGTAGCTACAGTATTTGCTACAACCCTCCATAATAGAAACAAAGGCACAAGGGCCTTCGGCTCTAGGCTCTGGAAGTTTATCGAACTTTTCAATTTCTGGGAAAGAAATATCCACTACAGGTTGGCGGTTTTTTACCACGCTGTCTAGCATGCTGGGTAGACGATGGAGAGTTTGAGGGCCAAAGACCATATCCACGTAAGGGGCGCGTTTGATAATAAAGTCACCTTCTTGGCTTGCTACGCAGCCACCCACTCCAATCACCAGGTTGGGGTTTTTCTGTTTGATTTTCTTCCAGCGGCCTAAATCGGAAAATACTTTTTCCTGGGCTTTTTCCCTGATAGAACAAGTGTTTAGCAAAATCACATCGGCAAAAGCGGGATCATCCGTT
Organism: Gammaproteobacteria bacterium; assembly: GCA_021773305.1. GTDB lineage: Bacteria > Pseudomonadota > Gammaproteobacteria > UBA1113 > UBA1113 > JAJFKH01. The sequence goes on from JAJFKH010000002.1 coordinate 20,793, forward strand.
TGTTCCATGCCGTGGCTTTCTCGCAGCACATCCACCATTTTGCTTGAATCGTAGACATTCATTTGGCAGCCGTGAGTGTGAATATAGACTTTTTGTTTGGTGTTGCTCATGGTGTTTTTTACAGATCTGTTTTACTAAGCAGACTATTGTAGCCAGTTGATTGACTTATTGCCAGCTTTTGTTGTGATCCTCAGCA
>JAJFKH010000011.1 GCA_021773305.1 Gammaproteobacteria bacterium
CTGCAAGCTCTTTTTTTGATAATTCTTTTTTGTCCATGAATGCATGATAGCAGTGCTTTATATAAATTGATGTAATCCATTGACTATGACTGATTTGATCTTTTTCTGATTTTTCCCAATTTCATATGCGAAGGCTATATACGCTATTTTTTCGTAGGGTTTTCTAGCTCTTTTACAAGCTTTTCGAGTTTTTCTAGCTTTCTGCGAGTTTTTGCTAATACGCCTGCTTGAGCATCAAATTCCTCACGGGTGACAAGATCCACCTTGGAAAAGAAATTTTGCATCAGGGTGTGAAAATTTTTGTTGATATCCTCCCTAAAATCCTTGAGACCCGGAGGTAGAGAATTAGCAAAAGATTTGGCTAGCTCATCAATTTTTTTCGTGTCAATCATAGCTTTTCCTTTTGTTCAGAGGCAGTTGTCTAGTATGCTACATCCACAGTATAAAACATAATTCCAGTTAATGCATAATATTTTTAAGGAAATAAACATGAAATGGGTCATGGCAATTATTAAACCATTTAAAATGGATGAAGTGCGTGAGGCTTTAGCCGAGTCCGGTGTACTGGGTATGACGGTAACGGAAGTAAAAGGGTTTGGCCGCCAGCAGGGACATACAGAGCTTTATCGAGGAGCAGAATACGTTGTTGATTTTTTGCCGAAGCTAAAACTTGAAATGGCCATACAAGATGATAATGTGGATAGTGTCATTGAAGCTATCAGTAAGGCCGCTTATACGGGGAAAATTGGTGATGGGAAGATCTTTGTCTTCGATCTTGAGCAAAGTATCCGGATCCGCACCAATGAATTAGGGGAAGATGCACTCTAACAGGATGAAAAAATATGCAAGGAACAGCCAATCACTTACAGACTTTACAATTTGCTTTGGACTCATTTTATATATTGATGTCCGGTCTATTGCTTATGTGGATGGTTGCGGGACTCACGCTATTTGAAGCAGGCATGATTCGGTCGAGAAATACCACGGATATCTTACTGAAAAATATCTCTGTTTTTGCAGTAGCCTGTATCGTTTACCTGTTCATTTCTTACCATGTAATGTTTAGCGTGGGTTCTGGTGCGGGAAAATATTTTCCGGATTTTCATATGATTTCAGCGATGGATGCTTTCCCTCAGGTGCTGCATGCAAAGCACTATGGCTACCTTGTGGGGGTATTTTTCCAAGTGATGTTGGCTGTGATTACCGTATCTATTATTTCCGGTGCCACAGCAGAACGTTTAAAACTCTGGCCTTTTCTATTTTTTGCCATCATCATGATTGGTATTATTTACCCACTGGAAGGTTATTGGGTGTGGGGGAAAGGTTTTTTACATCAACTTGGATTTATTGATATTGCAGGTGCTGGAGTGGTGCACTTAGCGGGTGCCTGTGCAGCGTTACCTTGTGTGTTGATGTTAGGTGCACGGAGTGGAAAATTTCGTTCAAAAGAATGCCCCCTACCTATGCCGGGATCGAATATGCCATTGGCGACTTGTGGTGTGCTAATGGTTTGGATTGGCTGCTTTGGTTTTAATGGCGGATCCGGTGTTGCTTTTTCCCAAGGAGATTTTGCAAATACCATGGGAGCCATCTTTTTAAACACGTTAGTGGCAGGCAGTGCCGGGCTTTTAACAGCAATGATTGTGTCACAAATTTTTCGTGGTGTTGTGGATTTAACGATAGTATTTAACGGTGCCGTGGTGGGTTTGATTTCTGTGGCAGCGTCTCCTGCTACATTCAATATTGGCGAGACCATGTTAGTTGCATCTATTGCGAGTATTTTAATGACCGTGTGTCTTTCTATTTTTGATAAATGCAAAATAGACGATCCGGTGGGTGCTGTTGTCGTTCATGGCGTCGGAGGCATTGTTGCTTTAGTGGCTGCGACTTCTTCTCAAAACTATGCAGCACTGAGTCAGCAGCGAAATATGCCTTGGCATTGGCATCAACAATTGGGCGTTCAATGTTTCGGTATTCTGGTCATTGCATTATGGGTCACGGTTGCGAGCACTCTGGCTTGGCTTCTGATTCGGTTAATTATGGGATTACGGATTAAGCCTATCGATGAATACAAAGGTCTTGATGTGATGGGCTGTGGAATGATGGCTTACCCAGAGTTTACAGATTCGGGATGGGAAGAGTAAAAAGAACATCCTTGTTCAGAGGAAGGAAACAAAATTACGAGAGTATGTCCAAAAACAAGCTTTCTCGTTGTGCTTTATGGATGGCATCGTTGACTGCGATATTACCTTTCAATTTATCTTGAATGATTTTACTAATTAATACGCGAGTTGCAGGTGACACAGAGCATGCTAGTAATTTAATTTCTAATAATTGTGTCTCCTTTGCTAATGATAAAGCGGTTTTATCATTAACATGCATATTTAAATCCAAGATCAGATGAGTTAACTGTTGATTGCTATAAAACGCACAGACGCCTTTATTACCAACTTGGTTAGCCCGTAGATTTAAATGGTTTACATGTTTTAGTTTTGCAAGAGCTGCTGCTCCAGCATTAGTAATGATGTTAAAAGAAAGATCCAAGATATTCACCATAGGATTGCTATTTAGGATGCTGACCAAAGGGATCACTATGGCATCGCTTAATTCTAGATTAGACAGGGTTAATGGTTGATGGGGATCTCTGTGTTGACGAATTTTCTCTGCCATTTGTTGCTGTGTTATGAGTGACATAATCTTATCTCCTGTTGTGTTGATGACCTCATGAATAAGCCTAGGCAGCTCAAATTAGCGGAAGCTTAACTGTCACTTAAGGTAAAATTAACAGGGCGTTTATTTTGTAACAGTAAGGTAACAGGACGTTGCTTCGACAGTAAATGTTGTTACAGAGATAAAAACATCTATTTACAGGTAATTTAATTTTTCTTGAATGCATAGGGTTGTGGTGGCACAACCCACGCTAGATATATAAACTCAGGATAAATATTCTAAAACAAACTGGCTTTGAGCCATGGCCCCTTGGTGTATGGATGCATTATAATATTGAGTTTTAAAAGATTTATTTTCCACGGCTTGTTGACGAAATTGTGTTAAATCAATTGCTTTTCCCGCCATGGTAGCTGACCACCAGCCCGTGGGATAGCAGGGTTGAGGGAAATTAATAAGTTGAGTGGATGCAAAGCCAGCGGACATCAAGTTATTATGCATTTTTTTAATAATGTCTAAATGCAAAAATGGCGATTCGCTTTGTTGGATCACAAGTCCATCCTGTTTCAAGACTCTCTGGCAATGCTGATAAAACTCTGCGGTCACTAAAACCTCTCCTGGCCCCACAGGATCGGTGGAATCAATGATAATAATATCCACGGACTCACTGTCTGCGTTTGCCATCCAGTTGATGCCGTCGATGAATGCAAACTCAGCTCTAGGATCGGTATTGCTTGTACAAAGCTCAGGAAAATATTTTTCAGACAATCGTGTCACGCGTTCATCAATTTCCACTTGCAGTACATGCTTGACGTATTCGTGTTGCAGAACCTGTTGCAGGGTGCCGCAGTCACCTCCGCCGATAATGACGATATTTTCCGGACGGGGGTGGGTGAACAAGCTGCAATGGGCCATCATTTCATGGTAGAGAAAATTGTCCCGGGTCGTGAGCATATTAAAGCCATCAATCGTCATTAAATTGCCATAGTGAGTCGTTTCGTAGATCTCAATGGTTTGGTAAGGGGTTTTTTCAGAATGGAGCTGTTGCTTGATTTCGAAAGAAAAAGCACTGCCGTCATTGCTGTGTATTTCAGTTGCCCAGTTTCGTTTTTCAAATGTTTGATCCATGAGATTGCCTATTTTTTGCTATTAGAGAGGCGATATCATGTATAAGATTAAATGGCCTGTCAATTGCCAGTTTTTTTTGTTAAAATAATGCTCATTCATTCGTTTTGATTAGAGGCAAAGCATGAGCCAGTGGGATATCCAGCAATCACGGGAAATTTATAATATCGCTGAGTGGGGCGAGGGTTATTTTGATATTGATACGGATGGTCATGTGGTCATCGTGCCTGACAAGGCTTCTCCCCAAAAAACCATTAGCCTAGAGGATATTATCTTAGAAATAAAACAACAGGGGTTATCACTGCCCATCCTGCTACGTTTTAATTTCATTTTAAAAGCACGGATTGAGCGACTTCAACAGGCGTTTTCCAAGGCTATGGCCTGTTGTCAATACCAGGGAAACTATCAGATTGCTTACCCGATTAAAGTGAATCAACAACGCCGAGTGATCCAAGAAATTTTACGTCATGGTCATGGTGAAGTGGGGCTTGAAGCAGGAAGTAAGCCAGAACTGTTGGCAATTTTAGCGTTATCACCCTCTAACCAGGGATTAATTCTTTGTAATGGTTATAAAGATCGTAAGTATATTCGTTTAGCGCTTATCGCACGTAAATTGGGTCGCAATATCAAAATCATTATTGAAAAATCCTATGAGCTTGATCTTGTTATAGCAGAAGCAACAAAAATCGGTGTAGTGCCGCAGTTGGGCATACGAGCGCGCTTATCTTCATTGGGGGCAGGGCAATGGCAGAACAGTGGAGGTGAAAAATCAAAGTTTGGTCTGACAGCCTCGCAAATATTAGATATTGTTGAAAAATTAACGCAGATAGATTGCTTGCATTGGATCGAGCTTTTGCATTTTCATATGGGATCTCAAATTGCGAATATTCGTGATATTCAGCAGGGCCTACAGGAAGCCTCACAATTTTATTATCAGTTACATCAATTAGGTGTAAACATTAATACAGTTGATGTGGGAGGGGGTTTGGGGGTCGATTATGAAGGAACCCAATCAAAAAACTATTGCTCTATGAATTATTCTATTGACGAGTATGCAGAGAAAATCATACAAATTTTCCATGACGTTTGTACACAACATGGATTGAAGCATCCAAATATCATTACAGAATCTGGACGTGCTTTAACGGCCCATCATGCGATGTTAGTGACGGATGTGGTGAATGTGGAAACGGTAGATGAGCAATTGTCAACGACGCAATTAGAAGAATTTGATCATCCTGTATTACAAGATTTATCGAATATTTTGCACAAGCTGGAACGGCGCACTCTTGTGACGGCATATCATGATGCTTATTATAGCTCGAATGAGGTTAAGAGTTTATTCTCCCATGGTGTTATTCGTCTTGAACAGCGAGCCAAGGCTGAGCAATTGTATACAAAGATTTGCTGTAAGATTCGTGATCTTGTGGATATTAAACAGCGTTCCCATAGGGAAATCCTAGATGATTTAAATGAAAAATTATCGGATAAAGTTTTTTGTAATTTTTCATTATTCCAATCCATGCCAGACATTTGGGCCATCGATCAAATTTTTCCAATTATGCCGCTATCGGGTTTAGAACGAGAACCAACCCGCCGTGGAGTGATTCATGATACAACCTGTGATTCAGATGGATCGATCACTTCTTTTGTAGATGGTCAGGGTATCGAAACAACATTGCCTTTGCAAAAATTTAATCCCGACAAACCTTATTTCATCGGCATGTTTCTGCTAGGAGCATATCAAGAAATATTAGGAGATATGCATAATTTATTTGGTGATACGGATTCTGTCCATGTGGAAATTACCCCAGAAGGCGGATTTAGTTTACATGCGCCTTTAAAAGGTGATCAAGTTTCAGATGTTTTGCAATATGTTCATTTTCAAAAAGAAGAGTTAATTATATCCTACCGCCAACAGTTCGAACAAGTGGGCGATGCCGAGGGTTATTTGAATGAGATTATTCAGGGACTGGAGGCTGATACTTATTTGGTGGGGGGGTAGGGTTGTTTTAAAGCTTTTTACTCATTAGGGAGCAAGGCAATTTTACACCAGATCGTAAACTTGCCTTTGTCATTTCTAGCTGCACATATTTCCATAGGCATTGAGTGCCGCTTGGATAGGGACGAGCTGCTCTCGGTACTCTGCCCAGGGATAGTACTCCCACTGTATTCCTTTCTTTTTGCGTCTGATGGCCATGGTGTCACCTCATTGTTATTGCATTTTTATGGATTATGGCCCCGTTCGCTGAAAAAATGGCGAAAGATGATCGGTGTTAGGCTCAGAATTTTCTTGATATGTTGCACGAGCATCCAGTTTTGCCGCTTTTCTCGCATGATAAAGTGCTTCTATTTTGTCTAAGCGCTCATGCATTTCTTGATAGCTACCTTCGGCTTTCAACTCAGCCATTTTTTCATCAAATCGCTTAGCTTTTTCATCAAATTGCCGATTTTTTTCATTTAAGAAGCCAAGTTTTTCTCTCAATTCGTCATGCCCAGCACGAATTTCCGCTTGCTCTTGGGCAATGGCATCAAATCGCCGAATCCAGCGGGCTTCGAATTGGCGGCAGAGGATATCAAATTCAGCCTGCTCTTTTGCAAGCATCTGAGAGAGAGGGCTTTGGCCGGTGCGCTCTACGATATGTTTGATGCGCTCTAGGTATTGTTCATACTGTTGATTGATTTCAACAAAGACTTGTTGGGCCTCGGCTTTATCGTTTCCCTCAACTTTGTCAGGATGGTATACCCGAGCGAGGTGGTGATAGGATTTTTTGAGCCATTGCTGTAAGGTTTCGCATGCCGCTTCCAGTTGCGCCACTTGTGGTGGACTCAAGACGACGTGAGGAGGGTATGTCTCCATCAATGCATTAATTTTTGCATTGCCTTGTGTGTAAAAGGCTTCCGGAGTTGTTAAGAGAACGTCAGAAACACTCGGAGGCTGATGATGTAATCTCGGCGCACTCTGGCGGCGAACCGGGGTTGGGCGGGGTTTCTCAGGTGGGTGTGCCTGGGGTGAATTCGCAGCAGGGGGGCGAGGTTTAGGTGCCGCAGGAGGGTGCTTAGGTGCTGGCTCTGGTGACGGTACAGAAGCCCCAGGGTTCACAACGGGCACCTCGCCAGGGGCTTGGTAGTGCAAAATCGTTAATTGACGGTGTATTTTTCGTAAGGATTTTTTCAATCGGGAGAAACGACTCAGGCGAGTTTGGCACAGGGCTTTTAGGGTTTGGGTATGTTGCTCGATGCAGCCTTTGGTCGGTGGCGCATCATAGCCTTGCAAGGTAGTCAATGTGGCTTGCATGTTCATGTAACACACCAACGCTTGTTTCTTTTTAATAGAAGTGAACAGTCGTTGAACACCACGAAATAGCCAATTACGCTGCTCATAGCGTGCAACTTGCTCGATAACAGCGTCTTTCGGTTGACCCATTATCTGTGTGGCGGTGATGCACGCATTGTGGGTGCGCCCAAATCCTAGCGAAGAAAATGCGCCGGTGCGTTGCTCTCCATAGGCATTGAGTGCCGCTTGGATAGGGACGAGCTGCTCCCGGTACTCTGCCCAGGGATAGTACTCCCACTGTATTCCTTTCTTTTTGCGTCTGATGGCCATGGTGTCACCTCATTGTTATTGCATTTTTATGGACTTAGAGTTTAAAGGCATCATCTGCCTCCTAGCCTACCGTATGGACGCCTCGCTGTCAAAAAATAAATCACTTTCTATTGCACGAAGCGTCTCTAGCAAACTCAACGAAAAATTTGTTCTCGTTATCGTCTCCTCCCCGGGATGGCTGGGATTTCCGGCATATCCTCCTCTGAGCTGTCATCATCTGGCTGCTCAACATTAGCCAGCTCATGATTAGCATCAGAGCCTTCCAATATCCGGCGTTCTAATTCAGCTAAGCGTGCCAATGCGAGCTGCTTCTCTTTGCGCTCTTGCTCTAGAGCGGCGTCTTTCTCCTCTAGAGCGGCGTCTTTCTCCTCAGCTTCCATGCACTTTTGTGTATACTGGTCGGCTAGCACTTGTTTATCCTTGCGAAGCCGAACATTTTCCGCCTCAAGGGGCTGCGCTCGTTGCTCTGCCCGGCGTTCGATACCGGCTAACTGCTGAGCCAATTGTCGCCGTAAATCATGGAGGGCGACTTCCACATTTTGATCGGGCGCAGGAATGAGTGCTTGCTCAATGGTGCCGGGAGGTGGCACCGAGAGATATCTCACATTGCGTTGATTTGCGTTGTCTTTTTCGCGCTCTCGGAGGATTGCATCCACCTTTTTAATGAGCACGGCCACATTACGAGCAAATTTGCTCTTGTGATTACCCTCGTAAGCAATCGTGTAAGCACGCTGTAAGGCGTTACGAATCGTGGTGAAATTATGCGGCATAAAATAACGCTCATCATAACGACAGTCATGATTCACAACCACCACGTAGCCGTTCTTTCCGAGATGTGTGATTAATAGCGCGGGGCTGTCGGTCAGTAACGCTTCCAGCGGCTTTCGCTGCTCTAGCCGTCTTTCCATACGAGAATGGGAATTGTAGTTAAACCGTCGCTTTTTGACCCCTAATGTCCAAAAATGAGATATTTCTCGCTCCAATAGTTTCCCTCGATGGTCTTTGAGCAATTTGGCCAAATCAATCAAGATATCCTGTTTTTTCGCATCCAGTGTCAGAGATAACACATGGTGAGACAATTGCTGTTGGCTTTGCGGACAGCTAATCAGAGCCACACTCTCGTTAACTAACGTTTGGCTTTGTGACTGCTGAGACAATCCACCACGCGCGCGGTATAGGGTTTTGAGTAGCATCGGTTGCCCATGGGAGACACAATAATCCGTTACGGTATGGTTGTGTGCATCCCGATAGTTTAAGGGTAGCTGCCCTATACATAGTAGCGTTAGCAACAAGGTGTTATCAGCAAGAGATACACCTGTTGCAGGACAATAGCGTAACCCGGGTAACACCACCCTTTGCCTATTCTCTTTAATATGAGGCAACTCATCCAGCTGGGTTACCCCCTGGTTGATAGATAATGCCACGGCGGCAAATCGCTCCAAGGTTGTAGGGACTAAGGTTCCCACCCAATAATTTTGCGGTAAGGCAGCACTGACCGTTTGCATCAGTTGTTTCGCTTGGGTCATTGTAGGATATCCGGCATACGTTTTTATCCAGTGAGGTTCTTGGCACACGCTCAGCAATTGTGTCATCAGGGCAAGCAGCGCTTCATAATGGGCTGCTTCTGGAGATTGTAAGGCATCTGTATGGAGTGCTGCTGTTTGATACATCCACTGGCAAAACTCATCCACTGGCTTTATCTGAGGTTGGCCATCAACATAGCTCCATTGCTCCAGTAAATCAGCAAATTGATCACCCAGAAACGGTTGGATCACTTGTTCAAAATACGTGCGCAAAGGGTCATTTGGCGCAAAAAGTCCGGCAATGACTTGATGATACGCTTGACTGCCAATCGGTAATTGTCCACGCTCATCGTGGAAGATTTTCAATGTCTCTACCAGGGAAGTTAACGCAATCTGCAAATCACCCTCCTTGACGTTGACCCTGTCATAACGCCACACCGTGTCCTCTGGGGCGTGTCCTGGCACCTGAACCGCTTGACGCCATTGGGTGCTATTTTTTAATTTTTCGACCAGCTTAATGATCGTTTCGATATAAGCCTGATGAAACCATTGCTCAATGTTCGCCCGCATGGCCTCGGTGAATACCGCGTCCGCGTCTTGCCGATAAGCCGCCGTTAAGTCCTTATCATTGGCAATTTGTCGGTAAAAGTCATCTAAAGGCGTTAATTGATAAACACCATCTTTGCTGAGTGCAATATAACGCCAAAATGCTTGCGCCATCTGTTGATAGGCCGCGGCATTTTCTCGAGTGTTTTGCTGGGGTTCCATCACTAAGGGTAAGACCGTGTCTTCGGTGATGGCTGCCACTTCTGTGCGCGTTGCGATAAAGCTCAAGACGGCATTGTAATGGCGGTGTTGATAACGTAGTTGAAGTGCATTCAACGCAAAAGCACCGGGTAATTGTACCGGTTTGCGTGGTACAATGGCTGGGTTGACGTCGAGGACACGCGGCTCTTCCACAACAGGCTCAGCTTCAGGCGGAACAATAACAATACGACAGTCTTGAAGCCCCTCGCCACCCGCTTGACATAATCTAGCTTCATTCGGTTTTTGCTCTTGCCCATTGAGCGCTTCTTCATTCGCGCCAGCTTGGAGTAATCGTCTCACGCACCGTGCCATGCGCGGCGCTTCATCTTCATCGCCTTCGTAGGCGTGATAATGCGCCATGGCATAATGCAGGGGAGTATTGCCATTATCAGATAGATCAGGCTCATTGATTTGGTTTTCAAATCGGGCGAGCATGACCGGATCCCCATATAAAAACAACTGAAACAATTGTTGAGCAGAGAGGTTACCATCCAGATTGATGCGTAAGTGAAACTGCCCGCCTTGGTCAAATCCACTTTGGAGAGAACTGAGTATTTGCAAGGTTTCAGCATTGTGGTACACAAAGGGTTGGTTCTTGCGCGAATGATTAAATGCCTTCGCGGCTTGTCTTCCCTGCTCGGTTAAGGCTGCTTTTTTCGCTGGGGACAAATTCATGTCGGCGGTACTCACATCCAGACAATTAATGAGCATCACCCGGTGTTGGTTAGCTTCGGCATATTTTTTTTCTTCGCCCATGTTCAAATCCAATAGTAAACCACAGACATTGCTGAGCAAGCCTGTTACCCGCTGAATTGAGTGGCCATGGGTATAGTCTTTCATTTCATGTTGATTCACCAAATACATACCAAGGGATTTGTCGTTGGGGACATCACCGTGGTCAACAGGACGGTGACTGAAGTTTTCAACCAACCCACCGTCCGTTTGGTCATAAGGATGACCATCTTTATGGATGATAGGTGTTCGTTCCCGCTCTGCAATAATGGGGTTAGAAGAAATATCATGTAAATGTTGGGTTTGCAATAAGAAGGGTAAGGTTGCTGAACCCAATGCCCCATCCACAATGGACGCATTAGGATGATTTTCATAATTACAGGTAATCTTATCTTTTGTGGATAAGTCCATACTGATAAACGTCATGGTTTTAAAGGGTAACGGCTTCCCTCGGTTCTCTGAGTTGTCACGAAAGCGCTGGTTAAATGCTTCTAAATCCGCAAAGCTCGTCATCTTCGCGGTAAGCCATGCTGGATCATCCTTACTCAGCCCTTCATTGATGGTTTTATTTAAGCGTTCTTGCACTAAATTACATAAATGCTCATGAAGCTTTTTACCGGGAGATAACCCAAAGCCCTTTTCTTGACTATTCAGTTTATATAACTCACGGATGAGCGCACCGGTTAACACCGGCCCGGTGACAAACCACCCTACCGGATTTGTAAGGGTTAATAGGCTCGTGAGGATAGGATAATCTTTCGCTTTTTTGAGTAACTGGGTGCTTCGCGTATCGCTCAAAATCAGTTTAGCAATATCCAAATCCTTTAATTTATCGTCAATTTCTTGCGCGGAATAACCCACGCCAATCAGCAATGCCACCAAGGCACCAATGGACGTGCCGGATACCGACGTCAGTGCATCTAGCTTGAATAAGCCTTGCGCTTCCCCCTCGATAAGCGCGCCTCCATAGGCGATACCTTTATACCCACCGCCTTTAAACACCAATGCATCGTAAGGGAAGTCTTGAGGCCCTGGAGGTATCTCACAATCTTCCACATCCACGGGATGTTGTTCAAGTAATTGAGGTAATACCGCTCCTTGTTCATCGTTGACTGGTGCTTGATTGACCGATGGGTCATTAGGTACTGGGCGCTCGGCACCAGCAACCACTAAGGCTTTGATGCAATGTAAATCCCCCTGGGCAATAGCAATATCTATGGCACGTTGCCCATTATCGTCTTTTGTATTTAACCACTGTTGGTAAACCTCAGGGGCCCATTGTTTCCTTATTTCGCCTAATAGGCATTGCAGAGAACGATGGTGTCGATATTCACAGGCATAGTGCAACAAGGTTTTTCCACCGGCTAAGGTGGGTAATGAGGTAACACGGCTTAGTAAATGGAATAGCTTTGGGATATGTTGTGTGCGGATAGCTTGACAGTAAATGTGCTGCATGGTTTGTGTCTCACAGACCGCCACCACATCCGGTGCATAGGTGTTTTTATATTCTGGATTGTAGGCGGGGTGTTCGTCATGATTTTTTTGCGATAAACGGCCTCTGGCATTCAGTAGCCATTTGACCCGGCGAGCATCATTGGCACCGACCGCCCAGTGTAGCCATGTATCATCATTGTCATTAATAGGTGAGTTGATGACTTGTCCCATACGACCTTCGTCGATAAACACATCAAAGAGCGCCTCACTCATCCAAGAGGCGGCCATACTCTCATTAAACGCACCACTAATCAGCTGTTGATGGTTGATGTTTTTGCTCTTTCTGAGGGTATAGAATAGCTTGCGAATGACACGCAAATAGTGAGCAGCGACGATTTTTAATAGGGGTAACTGTTCAATTAGTGCGGCATCGTTAAAACAACCTTTGGCTTTCAGTAGGGTATATAGCATTTCCTCGGGAAAGCCACGATTTAAGCGTACACGCAGCCATGAGAAAAAAACATCATTAGCATTATTGTCAAGCCAGGGTTGCAGAGTTAATCGGTTCCATTGGTCAGTGTCACGAGCATCAATGATAGCACTGAGCGTATCCAAGGACGTACTGCTGTCGGCAAGGGTATCGCGTAGCGAAAGTTCCTTGGGCGTCAGCTGCCGTATGGCCTGTAACACAGAGAAAAATCGGTAGACACCACCTTGTCGCAATTGCTGATGCAATTGGGGAGGGCCGTCGAGTTGGTGATGCGCGTTGATAGTATCAACAACGAGGTTTAAAATTTGATTTGTTTTTTCCAAATTTTTTCGATAACGGGTGGTTAACATGGCAATTATCTGCGGGACACGAAAACCTTGCTCGCAATAGAGTGAACAGACGATAAGCTGTGCCAAATAGTCTGGTGTATGCGATATATATGGATGACAGAAGGCTTGTGTCAGTCGATAAAGTACAGGTGCAAAAAGTGCTAATGACCATGGCTCCTCTTGCACTTGAATTTGCGTGATGAGGGTGTTCAAATGGATTTTAATATTCTTTAAAAGCGATTTTACTTTTCTATGTTGGTGAGTTGTTAAATCCGTCTGTTGTGAGAGTGTCCATAATTCTTGGCTCTCTTTATCGAGTTGCGAAAAGGTATTATTGTAGTCTGGCATAGTGTCGGTGCTCCTCTGGTGTCATTAAATTGTTGTATCACAGCATCACTTGTGCGAGCTGATTCAGTCCGCGCGAACATGTTGATACGTATTATTTTCCGCCACCATGGCTCCTTGCGGTGAAGATCCTGTAAAATCAGCAGGTTATTATTTTTGAGCTGCTATGTATTACCGCATGAAAACTATATTAGTTTAACAAAATGGCGGGGGAGATTCTGTAGTCCATATCTGCATTTGTTGTGAGATATATCTGCATTGCTTGTGAGACATCTCGCACAAATAGCCCGTGGTGGGCATTTATTTCAGAATAAATTGAGTTCTTCACGTTTTTCTGTGCTTCTTGCAAAATTTTGAGTGCTCTTTGCTGGAGTACGACTACAGTAAAGGGTAAATCTAGACCATTTTTCAACAGGTTAACCGAATATTTCCCCCTTCTTTGTTAAATTTAATTCCAACAAACCGTATCTTATCGGCATGTTTCTGCTAGGAGCATAGTAAGCGAAAAATAAAGCCCACCCTAGACATTTGATAAAAAGGAGTATAGTCGGGCCATTCCGTTATGCTTGGTGGAGAATTTCAGGTTCTAGGCTATACGGCATAAGGGCTTCAAGATCGTCCAATGTTTGACATGATGGAAGTTTTTTAAAAACATATCTCAGGTAGTGGTAAGGATCATGGTTATGATGTTTGGCCATTTCAATCAAACTATAAATATTACAAGCCGCTTTAGCACCCGGAACACTATTGCAAAACAACCAATTTTTTCTTCCTATCACGAAGGGTTTAATAGCCCGCTCAGCGCGATTGTTGTCGATCTCGCAGCGGCCATCTTTGAGGTAATTTGTTAAGTAAACCCATTGATTGAGTGCGTATTGAATCGCACCTGCAATGGCAGTTCCCGAAGGCACCGAAGCTTTGTGCTTTATTAGCCAGCGTTCAAATTCTTTGAGAATAGGTTTCGCCTCTTTTTCCCGTATCTCTTTCTTTTCGTGGGGTGCTAGTTCACGGATACGATTTTCAATGGCATAAAGTTTCCGGATAATTTTTACTGCTTGAGAGGCCAAGCCGGGTTTGTTAGAGGCTTTGACAATATCGATAAATTTTCTCCTAGCATGTGCCCAGCAACCTAAAGAAACAATCGGCCTGTGTTTTTCTAGATTCGCATACACTTGGTATCCATCACTATGAAGATAGCCCGCATAGTCATCAAAAAAATCAATGGGTACTTTTTCAGAGCGTGTGGGACTATATTGGTAAACCATACCAAATTTATCGGGTGGTCCACCCATAAATAACCACATATAGGATTGGCTAGTCGGTGGACGCCCTGGCTCTTTTAACACTTGCAATCGAGTTTCATCAGCAAAAGCAACATCGTACTGTAAAATAGAATCATGGATGAGCTTCACGAGGGGTTCCAGCAATTGCCCACAGCGGATCATCCAATGGCTGAGTGTTGCTCTGGAGATTTCAACGTTCATTCGCTTAAAGATGGATTCAAGTCGGTAGAGTGGAAGGTGATCACAAAATTTAGCGGTTGCAACATAAGCTAATGTATTAGCGGTTGCAAGGCTTTTAGGGATAGGTTGCACTGGTGCTTTAGCAGCGATAAAAGAGCCTTCGCAGTTTTCACAAGCGTATTTGCGCTTGATATGACAAACCACCTGTACTTGAGCGGGGATCACATCCAGCTGTTCAGACACATCATCTCCCATATGGACACGCAGACAGCCACATTCACATTGTTTCTCTTCTTCGGTAATATCATAGATTTTGTTAATCCGAGGAAGTGACTGAGGTAGTTTTTTCCTGCCGGTTTTTTTTCGTTTGTGTTCAACAATGGTAATTTCAACGTCTTCTTCTGTTTCTTTTTCTGGAACTTCCTCACATTCATCAAACAAGTCCAATTGATTGCTGTCGCCTAGTTTCTCACTCCGCTTAGCAAAACGAGCGATTTTGTCCATTTTTATTTTTTCTTCTAAGATATTGATATGCTTCTTTTGTTGGTTAATCTGCTCTTTAAGCAAAACATTTTCTTGTTGTAAATTTTCGATGAGTGAGGTGTTAATATCTGTTGCTTTCATGAGAGTTATTATAACAAAAACTATGCGTAATGGGAAAAATTTATTTCAGGGAATTCACCCATTGTGACAAAATCTAGACCTGCGAGCAACCAATCAAATTGTTCTGCGGTGATAGAATATTCCTGAGACTCAAATTGTTTAGGGATTTTAAACGTCCCTTTTTCTAACCGTTTCTGAAAGAGCACAAATCCATTTTTGTGCCAACTCAACAGCTTGATTTGATTTTTCCGTTTATTCCAAAAAATATAGGCATCACCATTGCTTGGGTTTGACTCAAGTAACTCAACAACCAAAATCGATAAGCCGTTAATGGCTTTGCGCATATCGACTGCTTGGGTACAGATATAGACGTTGCTATCTTGATTAACTTTCAACATGGAAGTACCCCCAAGGATGTTAGAAGGCAAAGGAGCTTTTCTTCGGTGAATTGACTGTTAATGTGTAAACTTAGCTGAGAATTTACGGTGATTATCCATTCACAAGAAGGCGGGGCTTTGGACTGTGTCCGAAGGGGGATGAGTTGAGGTTTTTTCTTTTTTAGACGACCTCGCCAATACATAAATTGGCTATACACCAGCTTCTTTTTTTGACAATAATTTCTTTGGTTCAAACCACTGCGTTCCCAGTCAGCAAAAATGGCTTTCCAGTCGGGCGATTCCTTCTGTGATGAAAGAGGTTCACTTGCTACGTTGGCTTCTTTGTATTCCATGCTATTCCTCCTGATAATTGACTGGAATAGCTTAAAGTCTTTTATTGGCTGTCGCTAGATGGCCTTTATTTTCCGCTTACGGAGCATATCAAGAAATATTAGGATATAGCATTTCCAGTTGAAATTGGGACAACTAAATTGGTAAAGTTTCAAATTTCTCTGTGAAGAGAGTATGAAGCTTTTCTTGCTGATCAGGCAATCCCATGAAAAAATCTCCGCAAGCCTGCTTAAATTCATCAA
>JAJFKH010000101.1 GCA_021773305.1 Gammaproteobacteria bacterium
CGCCAGATACCAGCGTACGGCCATCAAAATAATATCCTTCATGAAATGCTTGCCTTTGAAGTCCATTTATATTTATTTCCTAGATTTTGTTGATTAATAAGGATATTACCACAGTTTGAGCTAATTCTTGCGACAAAACCTACGAATAGCCTACTTTGGATCCCTGGGGAACCATCAATATCAAAGATAACTAATTCCACTTTTAATCAACCAACTCTTCCTTAAGCGAAAATTCCTCGAAACTAATCATATCTTCGTATTTTCCTGTATATACTGTTGAAAGAAATTTCTTCAAACTACCCCTCACCCATGGGTGATCAAACTCAGTCTCATTATATAGTCTTGTGATCTTATTTCGAGCAAAGTCATTTTCTTTTTCAAGCGACTTCAACCACTCTTCAATTACTCTACTTTTTTGAAGTGGCTCTAGTGAAGTTAAGAAGCCAAAAATATGTCTTTTAACCTGCTCAGCATAACGATTTTTTTGAGCTTCTAATTCTTTTTGCCTATTAGACTCGGCTAGGCTTGAATTATACTCTCTTGCTTTTCTATCAGCGACAGATTTTTCTGGCGTTTTTGGCCCTTTAAAGTCTTTATTTATTGCTGACACAATATAGCCAGCAAGATCATTTATTTTCCGAAGCTTAAAGGCATTTGAAGTTAAAACAAGCTGAATTTTTTCTTGGATATATTCTGTACAATGTTTTTTAGATAATGTTTCTGCAAGATCTCGATCAACACCAAACTCCTTCTCTAATTGATGGACAATGATATTTCGTTCTGTAGAAATATTTTCATTTTTTTTATTAAGTTTTTCTGGAGTGATTCTTAATTTCTTTGCCCTCTCTTTTATCATAAAGCGAATCCCAACAACTTGCCGCCCTGCCCTTTTATAACTTGGTTCAATAAAAATATCTGCATGTGTATTCACTTCTTCAACAGCTTTATCAATCACACGCCGCTTAAAATCACGAAAAATCTTATACTGTGAATCTGGAATACCCATCAACTTTCTAAAATCTTCTAATTCAAATGTTTTCGTCCCGGGCAGCCCTCTGTACCTTATGCAGTTTTCATATAAAGCAAGCCCATAGCTTGATCTAAATCTGGACTGTACTATAAGATTAATTTTCCCATATATTGAAGGTGAATATAACAACTCTTTCATTCTTGGCGAATAAGCGTAATAACAAAGCCCCCCCTTAAGAGATACGCTAGCAAGAATTGTAGTTGCACTCCAGTCTTCTTTGCCTGTTTTATCATCAACAAGATTCCACTCAAGCATCGTCTGAACCAAAGCTTTTAATGCATTTTTAAGTGCGTCATGATTATGTGTTGTCGTTCCCAATAGTTTGCATAGTTGTGCAATTGATATGCAGTGTTCTTCCTTTCGTAATAAATCAGAGTAGGCATTGAACAAAAGCGCATTACTGATTTTTCTTTGCATTAAAGTTAAAGCATTTGAACAATGAATTGCCGCAGCATGTTTTTTTAATTCCTTGGACTCACCCATATTCCCTTTATCATCCACTCAACAGAATTATCACAGAGATTGTGACATACTCTCCCATAAATGTCACACAACATTCCCATAAGTGTCACAAGAAGCTCCCATAAGTGTCACATTTAAATCCCACAAGCGTCACAAGGCATCCCATAAATGACACATATTCTCCCACAACCGTCACAATAATCCATTAAAACAATAATATTATCAATAAGTTAAATATAATTAAACATTTAAATATTAAACAATGTTAAAAACATTACAACATGTTGATGTTAAAATAATTTTTAATTTGCTAAAAGTAAGTTCGTCTATATAATTAGTTTTATCGTAATACAAAAGGAGAGGAAATTCCAATGAAGGTTTTTGTTCCAACTAACAATAAGGGAGGTGTTGGTAAAACTAATACAAGCGCCCTCTTCGCTGAATATGCTAGTAAAATTTTAAATAAAAAAGTATTGGGGATTGATTTTGATCCTCAATGCAATTTTTCACAACGTTATTTAGCAATGGAAGTAGATCCAAGTGCACCAGAAGGCTGGATGCCTCCAATACACCCTGACTATGATCCAACAAGTAAGGAAGATGCAGATTGGGATGGGCGTAGCTCCATTGCTAACATATTTTTTGGTGAAGAAGTAATCCCTTATCAAACTTATATTGAAAATTTTGAAATTTTACCAGGAAATGCTGATAAGCTTCTTCAAGCTGAGCAAATCAGAAAAACAGAAGTATTAGAAAAAATATATAAAAGAATGTCTGAGTTTCTTACACTTCCAGAAGTACAAAATTCATACGATATTGTGGTCATTGACACGGCTCCCTCAAAAGGCCCATTGACCAGAAGTGCAATAAGAGCTGCAACACATATGATAATACCGACGGTTATGGAAGATAAACCAATACAGGGTGTTTACGGCATGATGCAACTTTGGTTAGCGGAATCAACAACAAGAGAAAAGAGCAACGCTTTGAATTTAGTCGGTATTTTACCAAATATGTTTAAAAAAACATCACTTCATTCTCAGCTATATGAAAATTTATTGGAACATGAGTCTTTAGGCAAGTTTATTTTGCCAACAATTATAGGAAATAGGGTGGTTTTTGCTGAGGCGGATTCTCCTAATCCAAATCCACGCTCTATTTTTGATTTACCGGATAATAATGTTGCTAAGCAGGAAGCAGTTTCTGCTTGTGAAGTCATTGCTGAGAGGGTTTTCGCATGAGTAGAAAAAAAAGTTTTCGAATTTCACCCGCTCTAAGCCAAGGTTTAGAAGATACTATATCAATAGTAGAAAATAATGAAAGTTTATACCGAAGCTCAATCATACCAATTGGTAGATTAGAGCCTGATCCTGAAAATCCAAGAACTTTGAAAATAACAGGCAAGGATATACAGGAGGGGATTTCAATAAGTGATCCTAGTGCTAAAGAAAAAAAAATAGAGCTTGAAAAAATTAGAGAACTATCTGTAAGCATAAAGAAATCTGGCTTAATTAATCCTATTGTTGCATACAAGTATATGGATAAATATCGGATTGTAGCAGGAGAGAGGAGGTTTCTTGCATCTTTATTGATAGGCAAGCCTGATATTGAAGCACGAATTTTTCAGAAAAAGCCTAGTGCTCTTGAGTTAAAGCTGGTTCAGTGGTACGAAAACACTGCTAGAGAAGATCTTTCTTTACAAGATCGTCTTGATAATCTTCGTGCTATTTTTGAAGCTAAGGGACATACGAAAAAACTTACGGCAAGGTATCTTGAAGAAATAACTGGGATCTCCAAATCTCAAGTATCGAACTACATTATGGTACTAAATGCAGCCGAAGATGTAACTCAAGCTATTAAAGCAGGCCATTTAACGAGTTTGAAAAAAGCCGTTGTAATTGCTTCCGTCCAAGATCCAAAATTAAGGAAAGAGTTACTTAGTGAAAATAAACGAGAAGCTAGCTTGTCTGCGCTAAAGAAGCTTGCTGAACATGGAATAGGGGCTGATGGTAAAGATACTCCAGATAAACCAAATAGTCAGAAAAAGAAAAAAATAGCTAAGGTAAACCTTGGCGCGACGAAAGAGGCACGAGTTGTTCGAACAGTGATAAACGCGGTCTTAGAAAAACCTGAGTTTAAAGAATACAATAAGTTATTTAGCGCAATTGTTTGGGAAGACTTAAATAGTGTAAGTGATGCTTTTAGGAAACTATTGAAGATAATTGAGTCGCAGGTTGATAGTGAGGTCGAGGCATGAGTTCGATATCTGTAAAGCTTCCACAAAAAATACATCAGAAGCTTTTAAAACAAGTTATAGAAGATGGCTATGGGATGAGAGGAAAGAGTAAGTGGCTTAATGAGGGGCTTCGTCGTTTTCTTAGTTTAGATTATTTTCCTGAGCTTGTTGAGTTGGCTGATGGTATGGAGGGTCTAACAGATCCAATCAGTTTTCGCCTTCAGCCCGAGGTTGTATTGGCAATAGACGAAGGTGTTTTGAAAGTTAGGAAGGAGTATCCAGGTTTAGAGGGTGTTCGTAGTAAGATTGTTAGAGCAAGTATTTTGCAACGTTTAGTCCGTTCTTGTCCACCGGGTGGACAAGTTTAACTTGTTGATTTATAAAGTGAAAACCTCAAGGAATGGTGGAGGATTCTTTGAGATTAAAATTATGAGTTAAGCGATAATTATTCTAACAGGCAATGGTATCACTCTAAGTGTGACAGATTTGGGATAGAATTGGCCCATAATTAGGTGAAATAACTATGAATCAATGGCGGGGACGGGCCTATGCTATAGGCTTAGGAATTCTACTTAAATGTTCCACAAAGGGGCAAAGCCACATACAAGCGCTGATAACCCTCTCCCCTCTACTAAGAAACGGCTCAATAGGAGCCAGTAAAATCAAAAGTAGAAGCTTTGTTAACGACGCCTAAGAAAAAAGAACATCAGACAAATGAAGTAAGAAGTAAAACCAGACGGCATTTATTTACATAGCGCAAAGACAGCAATGGCAATATATCTATTAGCTTTTCAAAAGACATTAGAAGCAAACTTAAGAGGGAATGTTTTGAACAATCATTATCTATATTGATTGAAGAGCAGCTTGAGACAAAGTAAAAGGAGTATTATGAGGAAATAAACTAAATTTCACATATTTTCCATATGGAAAATTGATAAAAAAGGCCCGTCAATTTGCCAATTGATGGGCCTTTTGAGTACTTTGGCTCTCCTACGTTCAGATCTATTGCTAGATAACCGACTAATTGGGCATTCCGCTAAACTTTGGCTAATAAGTCTCGTTGTCGAGCGCCGATTTAATTGATCCCCCCCTTCCACCGGTTTAATTGATCCCCCTTGGGTTCAAAAATCGACCACACTGTTGCTCATAGAATCAACACTTTAATTGAGTTAGGCTATCTCTGTAACCACAAAGGCAAAGGAGATAGCCATGGGAAGGAGAATTATAGCGATGATAGAAATAGATAAAATACTTTACAGATGGTGCAAAGGACTGGGCAAGAAAAAAATAGCTCAGTCTCATGGGATGTCAGTCAACACGGTAAAATCCATCGTAAACCAAGCGATAGGATTGGGGCTTGATCGAGAAACAACCGATGCAGCCACTCTTCGCATCATTAGCCAAAAATTGATGGATGAGCGGCAAAAGCCACGACCAAACCCCAATAGCATACAGTACCGTATTAAATCCCATCATGAAGCCATTGCCAAGTGGTTAGCAGAAAAAGATATGACAGTGACTCAAACAACCCTCAAACAATGAACATTCATCACAAGCTTCCCCAAAAGCGTCACATATCCAGCGGAAAGACCAACGAGCATTAACACCCTTTCAGCTTAATCGCTTAAAGAAGGCTCTTCATTCCTATCAGAGTCCTGAAAAAGAAAGTCATGTATTGCTCAATGAAATTTGCTTTGCCATTCGTTTTGGCTCACTGACCAGGAAGCGTGACTCTCAACAGCTCTTAAAAATTAACCATGCAATAAATATCGCACTAAAACTCGTGAGAGAAGGGCGGTGGGAAACCCCGGTAGAGTTAAGCAAAACACTCAACAAGCCAGAGCATTCTCAATATCCACGTAACAAAACGTCAAAACCACAACCGATACAATCGCATTTTCACTCAGAATTTGCAGGAGGGTAAAAATTTGTTGGCTCACTTTGCGTATTGAGAGGCTCAATCAACGATAACGCTGTTGTAATAGCTGACAACATCAATCGCAAAGCAATGTTTCACGTGGAACAAGCTGTTTACTAAAAAACTAAACAGTTACTGTGCATTGGTAGGGGGTTATGTTGCTTAAACAGGAAAATTTTAAAATAAATCATGTTTAATATATTTATTAATAAAATTTATAATAATTCATTAAAGCATGTTATGGGGAAGCAGGTGGTTCAATAATGATAACGACATTGCACAATAAACAGTTGATCATCGACGATCTTATAAACTAATCGATGCTCGCGATCAATTCGTCGAGACCAGTAGCCCGACCAATTGTGTCGCAATGGCTCAGGATCACCTAGTCCATCAAAAGGAGAGCGTTGAATCGCTTTAATTAATTTATTAATTCTCGTTAACTGCTTTTTATCTGTTTTCTGCCAATATAAATAATCTTCCCACCCATGGGTTGCCCAAGATAAAATCATTTATCCAGTAATCCATGCACTTCGGCTTTATGACTTTCAATTTGCTCAATAGCTGAAGATAGACGCTTAGCATTTTCAGGGCTGGCAATCAGATAGTCTGTTTCTTGATAAGAACGAAAATCTTCTACGCTCATTACAATCGCTGGCTTTCCATTTTGGCGAGTGATTAACACCGGTTTATGGTTATCGTTGACACGATCCAGTGTACTTGCCAACTGACTTCTAAAAGCGGAATAACTCATTGTCTCCATAAATCACCTATATTATTAATATCTGTACTTATAATTGTACCAGTGCGTACTCTTGTACGCAATAGGGAAACACAAAATAAAAGGGTTTTGTCGCAAGAATTAGCTCAAACTGTGGTAATATCCTTATTAATCAACAAAATCTAGGAAATAAATATAAATGGACTTCAAAGGCAAGCATTTCATGAAGGATATTATTTTGATGGCCGTACGCTGGTATCTGGC
>JAJFKH010000102.1 GCA_021773305.1 Gammaproteobacteria bacterium
AACTCGCCGCTAAAGTGGCCATACAGCCATTTTTGTTCTCATTAAAGTCAATCAGGACTTGACCTTATTTTCAACAACCAATATAGTCCTACGACAAAGTCGCTCGGTAATTAATACGACAGTTTCCCTTGGTAATGACACTAAATTGCTGCGCTAGACAACTCGTTGTGGAATCTACTTTGCACGGGTTCTGAAGGTAATACTTTCGCGCGATTTCGAAGCTTACGGATAAGACAACTTAATTCATCATCTTCTTCACAATACTCTGGTACATGAGCTAAGGAACGATTCGTCGATTGATTCAGACAAGCAAGTTCTAATTTAATTTGTACTAACTGTTGGAGCACTTGATGCAACTCGTATTCAAAAGCAACTTTATCTTTAGAACATACAAATGAACGTGTGCTCAATAATCTGTCTGCACAATCTTTCAAATCAAAAATAGTACCCATTCCCATCTGGTCAATCCTTTTCCAATCAATTTACATGAATCAAGTAAGCCTACTTGATCATCCATTTATAGCTCAGTTCGGCCTTGCTTCAATCCCTTCGCCCAGAGATCGTAGAGTAATTTAGCACTAGAAAAATCATTCCTACGCAAAAAATTCATCACTTCTTCCTGGATCTTACGGGGCAAATTCTCAAACATCACCATTTCCTGAGCATGTGTAAATTATATCCATGTCTTTACAAAAAAGCTGTAAGACATATCTCAAATTGACATAGGATAACTAAGTTAGCAACTAGCAGAGGAATAGTGTATCAAAAGCAGATTAAGAGAAAATTACGGTTTTTTCATATCGTTACTGAATAATAAATCGATGATAATAAAAAAAGCACCCAGCATAATCGCAGAATCGGCAATATTAAAAGCAGGCCAATGCCAAACTTTGTAGTAAATATCTATAAAATCAACCACATAGCCTAAATCCCAACGATCCCAGAGGTTGCCAACAGCACCCCCTAAAATCAGCGCTAAGGCTAAGGATAGCAGCTTATTTTTTGCTGCCACTCGAAATAACCAAACCATCAAAACAATACATGTCACAAAAGCAATGGCAACAAACATCCACCGCTGCCAGCCATCGGCTTGGCTCAAAAAGCTAAAAGCTGCGCCAGTGTTATAAATAAGTGTCAAATTAAAAAAAGAACTCAGTGAGATCGATCCACCGTAAGGAATATTCGCAACCACAAGCCATTTGGTTAGTTGATCAAGCAATACGATCAACCCAGATAATCCAAACCACAAAAAGCGGAATGCTACCATCCTGCTAAACATAGCGCCTCTCTTCCCCTTGACCATCCACATTAGAAATACATCGCGGACAAAGTTCAGGATGTTGCGAGCTTTCTCCAATAAGTGAGTCATAATGCCAACAACGTACACATTTATCATGAGAACTTGCAGAGCCCGTTAACCATAATCCCCTAAGCTCTGTTGCAACTCCGCCTTTAGGCTGGCTATTCGCCTCAATAAGTTCAGCAGAGGAGGTGATTAACGCAAAATGTAATTCCTCTCCTAACAAACTCAACCGCTCATATAATGGTTTTTCACAATGAAGTACCACCTCAGCATTTAAAGAAGAGCCTATCATACCCGAAGCTCGTTGTGCTTCTAAATATTTATTCACCTCACTTCGCACGAGAAGCAACTGCTGCCAAAAATCAGCCCCCATGGTAGCGTCTTCATCAAAAGCGTACAAACCTTCATACCAAGTGGTTAAGAAAATAGACGCATCTTTGTTTCCCGGGATATGTTGAGAAATTTCCTCCGCAGTAAAACTTAAAATAGGTGCGAGCCAACCCGCCAATGCTTTCACAATGTGGTACATAGCCGTCTGCGCTGAACGACGAGCAATACTATTTTCTTGAGTTGTATATTGCCTATCTTTAATCACATCTAAATAAAAGCTTCCCATTTCAATGGCACAAAAATGCTGAATATGCTGCACCACATTATGAAATTGATAACTATCATAAGACGCGAGCAAGGTTTGTTGTAAATGATAGGCTCGGTCAATGGCCCAGCGATCCAAAGATAACAGTTTTTCACTGGGTAAAAGATCTTTCTGAGGATCAAAACCCGATAGATTCGCCAATAAAAAGCGAGCGGTATTGCGAAGCCTACGGTACGTATCCACGGTACGTTTAAAAATTTCATCAGATACGGCCATTTCCCCCCGATAATCGGTGGCCGCCACCCAAAGGCGAATAATATCCGCACCCATGGTTTTCATCACTTTATCCGGAGCCATGGTATTCCCCAGGGATTTTGACATTTTGCGGCCCTTATCATCCACGGTAAAACCATGGGTGAGCACGGCTTTATAAGGGGTTTCTCCACGCAAAGCCAGAGATGATAACAGGGATGTTTGAAACCAACCACGGTGTTGATCCGAACCTTCTAAACAAAGATCGGAAGGTAAACAAAGTTCTGGACGTTGTTCTACAACACAGTAGTGCACAACCCCAGAATCAAACCACACGTCCAACGTATCGTAAATTTTTCGGTAATCATCTGTATCATCGCCTAACAAATCAATAATATCGATATCTTGCCAAGCATCAATCCCCTGTTGCTCTATTCGCTGAGCAATTTTTTCAAAAAACTGTTGCATATTGGGATGCAATTCATCGGTTTTTTTATGAATTAACACAGGGATTGGCGTGCCCCAAGTGCGTTGCCTAGAGATACACCAATCTGGGCGTTTGCCTATCATATCCGCCATACGGGCTTTGCCCCAATCGGGGATCCATTCAACCTTATCAACTGTTTCTAAAGCCAATTGACGCAATCCCTGTTGCTCCATACTAATAAACCATTGAGGCGTAGCGCGAAAAATTAAGGGGGTCTTGTG
Organism: Gammaproteobacteria bacterium; assembly: GCA_021773305.1. Lineage (GTDB taxonomy): Bacteria > Pseudomonadota > Gammaproteobacteria > UBA1113 > UBA1113 > JAJFKH01. The sequence goes on from JAJFKH010000102.1 coordinate 2,859, forward strand.
ACGCCAACAGTGAGGATAGCTATGCCGCAAACGGGTCTGATGCAGCAGTGTCCCTTTTTCATCTAACGTTTCAATTACTTTCTCATGAGCCTTGCTCACATGCAATCCTGCAAAAAATTCGGTATTCTCGGAAAAACAGCCATTGTCTAAGACTTCATGATCCACCGGTAAGCCATAATGTTCCGCTAAGTGATAATCGTCCATACCATGAGCCGGTGCTGTATGTACACAACCGGTACCCGCATCGATGGTAACATGATCTCCAAGCACAATAGGCACGTCCCGTTGATAGAAAGGATGTTGCAATTTAAGGCCCTCTAGGGCTTTTCCTTGGCAAGAGGCGACGATTTTGTGGCTATCGATTTCCCAACGACTCAACGCATTTTCTAACAATGCGCTGGCCACACAAAGTAATAATTGACGACCACCTTTATCACATTTAATCACAACGTATTCGAGGGCAGCATTCAATGCAACAGCCTGGTTTGCCGGTAATGTCCAAGGCGTTGTCGTCCAAATGACAACAGAAACATCTCCTTGAGGATAGTCTTCCGCTGTTAAACCACAGGCTTGCCAAAAACATTTTCTATCGATTACATTAAATTGCACATCAATCGCTGGTGACATTTTATCTTCATATTCAACTTCAGCTTCCGCTAACGCCGAGCCACAATCCGTACACCAATGCACCGGTTTATAGCCTCGGTGCAAATGACCATTGTCGATAATTTTTGCTAAGGCACGGATAATATTGGCTTCAAAAGTAAAATCCATGGTCAAATAAGGATGATCCCAATCGCCCAAGACTCCCATCCGTTGAAAGGACATCGATTGATTGTTCACTTGTTTTTGCGCATACTCTCGGCAAGCTTCACGAAAGGCTTGGTGAGAAATTTTCATACCTGCCTTACCCAATTTTTTTTCTACATTCAACTCAATAGGTAAGCCATGGCAATCCCACCCTGGAATAAAAGGTGCGTCATAACCGCTAAGGGTTTTTGATTTAACGATAATATCTTTCAATGTTTTATTTACCGCATGCCCCATATGCAGATCACCATTCGCATAGGGAGGCCCATCGTTTAAAATGAATTTTTGAGCACCTTCACGGCATTTACGTATTTCATCATATAACCCCATTTCTTGCCATGCGGCTAGCATTTGAGGTTCTCGTTGTGACAGATTTCCCTTCATCGGAAAATCTGTTTTCGGTAAATTTAAGGTGTCTTTATACTGACTCATGGTCACCTGCCGTTATGACTATTTTAGTAAAGCAAAAAACGCTTTTGCTCGCTCTGTATCCTGTTGTATCTGCTGTCGCAGCATGTCTATTGATGAAAAACGTTTCTCATCACGAATTTTCTCCAATAAATCCACTTTAATATGTCTGCCATAAATATCCCCATCAAAGTCAAAAATATGCACCTCAAAACTTTGGCGACGGCCATCGACCGTAGGACGAGTGCCGATATTGGCAATCCCCATTTTATCAGCAAAATCCACGCCCTGGATCTTCACTGCAAACACACCGGTTAACGCAACCGTTTTTCGTTTTAAATTCACATTTGCCGTGGGAAAACCAATTTGACGTCCCCGCTTATCGCCGACAACCACACGCCCCAAGATAGCATAATCTCGCCCGAGATATTGTTTTGCTAAAAGAAGATTTCCGGCTTGCAAGGCTTCACGGACAAGGGTGCTGCTAATACGTTGACCAAAATCCGTCGTTATATCAGAAAAATCCCTGACGACAAAGCCACATTGCTCGCCATAATCACGAAGCAATGTAATATCACCTTGTCTGCGAAAACCAAAACGGAAGTCTTGCCCAGCAAAAATTTGCTTTACAGCCAATTTTTCGAACAAAATATCCTCAACAAACTGCTTTGCGGGTAATTTTGCCAATGCATCATTAAAGGGCAAACATAGCACAGTGTCAATCTCAGACTGGCTCATGTAATGGAGTTTTTCTCGTAAATTGGTGAGTCGGGTAATTTTCGGACATGCTGCAAAATACTCCTTGGGATGTGGTTCAAAAATAATCACTGTTGTTGAGCAGGCAAGAGCATCCCCCTGGACTTTCAGCTCTCGAAGCAAATTCTGATGCCCCAAATGCACCCCATCAAAATTACCAATCGTCGCGACACAAGGCTGATGCCTCGGTTGAATGTTATGAATACCGCGAATTAATTCCATGGCCAACCCAATACCCTCTGCAAGTAGCCAAAAATTTTATCATTGATAAGCCTTACTGCCTAGGTAGACGATCAAATTTAAATATCAAGCTCTGAAAGCATGGGAAGTCTTTCGTGACTGTTTAGCCGGAGCCTCTTTAATGTCTAAAACAAAAAAAACTGTGGTAGCAGGTATTTTTTGCGCAACAGGGGTATAGGAGCAAGGTTAGTGTAAATTATTTTGGAAATTCTCTGAGTGTCTTCAAACGCAACCCCATGGAATATAACCCGACCAAATAAACACTGATTGCGACAATAATTAAGATGAGTAAATGGCTCACTCGAACGCTCCAAGACCATTGTAACCATTGAGCCAATTCCCCTCGCTCAACATAGAGCAATACAGCCATGGCACTATTGGCAACAACCAATTGCATAAAAAACCTCCTCCATCCTTGAGCTGGCACATAAATTTCTCGCCGTAATAAGCCAAACAATAGTAATCCAGCATTGAGCATAGCACCCAAACTGGTAGCTAAAGCGATACCTCCATGGGCTAAAGGAAAAATCAAAGCAACCATAAGAAAAACATTAGTAGCGAGAGCAATCACAGCATATTTCACCGGCGTTTTAATGTTTTGTTTCGCATAAAACGCAGCAGCTAACACTTTTACCAGCATAAAGGCTGGAACACCTAACGCAAAAGCGAGTAAACTTTTTTGTGTCATCATCACATCGGATGTTGAAAATTCACCATATTGAAATAGGGTTGTAAGTAAAGGGCCTGCTAATAACAAGAGTCCTATGGAAGCTGGGATCCCAAGCAACAACACCCAGCGGATCCCCCAATCTAATGCTTTAGAATAATTGTTATGATCATTGTCTGCGTGTTTTCTCGATAAATGAGGCAATACCACCGTGGCAATGGCAACCCCAAAGACACCTAAAGGCAAAGAAGAAATTCTATCGGAATAATATAACCAAGAAATACTACCTACCGGCAGAAAAGACGCAAATAAAGTATCTAATAATAAACTCACCTGTGCCACAGATACACCGAATAATGCGGGAACCATTAATAATAAAACTCGCCTAACTCCCGGATCTTTAAGATTAATTTTAGGACGCCCAAGCAAGCCCAGCCGAGAAAGAAAAGGCAATTGAAAACAAAATTGAATGATACCTGCTACAAAGACCCCCCAAGCTAATGCTGTCACAGGCTCATGAAAATAAGGGGAAAAACACAGAGCAAAGAGGATTAACGTCAGGTTGAGTAATACAGGGGTCAATGCGGGAATAGCAAAGCGACCATAAGTATTAAGGATCGCACTCGTAAAGGCTGTCATCGAAATAAAAAGCAAATAAGGAAATGTCACACGCAATAACTGAGTTGCCAGATGAAAACGCACAGGTTCTCCGATAAAGCCTGGAGAAAAAATACCAATAATCAACGGCGCAGCCAATTCAGCCAATACAGTAATAAGTAATAAAATAAGACCCAGCGTACCGGCCATGTGGCTAATGAAAGACTTCACTTGCTCTGAGCTGCGCTTTTCGGAATATTCAGCTAACACCGGGACAAATGCTTGGGAAAAAGCGCCCTCAGCAAACAGTCTGCGCATAAAGTTGGGAATTTTAAAAGCGACCAAAAAAGCATCAATACTAGCGTCAGCGCCAAATAATTGAGCAATGACCATATCCCGAACAAAACCACAGATCCGAGATAGCATGGTCATCGTCGCGACCACAGAGGTTGAACGTAGCAACCCCCGCTTCGGTAATGTTGGGTTTTCTTCAATCATGGCCATCAGTAATTATCCTCATCTTGTGGCCATAGTACAATGAATGTGGCTCACTCCCAAGCATATTCAAGAAATACGGAGAGCACTTGCAAGAGACAGTTCAGCAGACATTACAGACGCATAGTACGGAAGCGTATTTTCTCAGTGATATTGAGTAATACAGCACAAATACAGCTGATTAATCCAGATGCTTGGCCCAAATTGGCTAATGTTCTAACTCCAGAGTTTGATAGCTCTGATTGGTTGAAGCACTATACAGAGGATAAATCGACTACAATAAGCGAAGAACCTACTTCGTCAGCATGCTTAATTATGTAGGCAATATTTGTTGCAGATAGAATACTAACAAAACAATCCCCCTCATTTCCCAAATTTGTGCTATTATTCACCCTTGAAATATTGACAAGCGTCCGAGATCAGGGCATATTGTCAACCTTTTAAACGGTTATGGTAACCAGTACGGAGTATAAAAATTGGCCAATATTAAGTCAGCAATTAAACGCGCAAAGCAAAACGAGAAAAATCGTAAGCATAACGCAAGCCTTCGCTCTAAAATGCGTACATTTGTTAAAAATGTTGTCAAATCTATTATCAATAAAGACAAGGCCGGCGCTTCTGAAGCTTACAAAAAAGCCGTTCCTGTACTCGACAGCATGACTAACAAAGGCATTATCAGCAAAAATAAAGCTGCTCGCCATAAGAGTCGTTTAAATAAGCAGATCAAAGAGCTGGCTTAATCAGCTACTGCACTTAATCTAAATAGCATGAGCGCCTCCCTGGATCTAGCCCTGAGCGATCGACATGAATTTCCCCAGTCATACAATCCAAGAAAAGATCGAATGATTAGGAAAAGCATTATGCTTGGGAACTATTTTACAATCCTAAGCCTTGACTGTGAGCTGTCATGAGATTCCACAAGCATTTTTTGCTTTTCTTGCAGTAATATTTTGGGGCTATCTACTCTGCCTTGGAAAAAATCAAAGGCTTTGCGGTATAATTTTCTAAAATCTTTATCCGCATACATCTCCAAATTAGACAGCAGATCGTGATAAAATTGGGACTGGATCCTATTCAGCAAACAAGTTTTGTCATCCAATGCCCTAAGCCAAGATTTATAAATTTTCTTTTGTTTTGAGTGAAACAATCCCCACAGCTTCTTACCAGATTTATGTTTGGCAATATTTCGTTGTCTATCAATGGCTCCTTTCACTTTCTCTATATCGTCGATGCAATGAAAGACTCGATCAACAGGAATATCATTCGACTTAAAATCATCTAACCACTGGATTTGCAATAAATCTGACCGGTGTTTTTTAAATATTTTACCACAGGTTTTATTTTTTTTAGATGCCTTAACAAGGAATGCCGGAGCTAGAACAATGGATTTTTTCCGTTTAATTTGTCGATAGTTTTGATTATTTTCCAATAACATTGCTTTTGAGAAATGTTTTTTTTGTTCTTTGGTGGCATGCTTTTTGAAATAATCCATAAGGAATTTTCGATCATCCTTCTTCATCCCTATGGCACTAGGCAACTTAGCAACATCTTCCTGATATAGCCCCTGCTCCTTCATATTCGTCACAAAGCTTGTCATAATATCATCATTAGAAAGGCTCTTGTTTTCATAACAATTTCTTATTCGTTGTGAAATAGAATCACAAATTTTTTCTTGGTAGTACTCTATCCAGGCAGTATTCTCTCTAATATAATGATAATATTCTCGTCTAACTTCTTTTTTGATTTTTCGCTTGTTGTTTTTTAATTCTTGTTTTGAAAAAGTAAAATAGGCTAAAAATAAGGGTAGAATATTTTCAGCTATATCTCTTAATGCTTGGCTGGAATGCTCTGCAAATATTGAATTTTTTGTCCAACCATCATGAAATTGATAGATCTGATTTTTTTTATCTGGAAATCTCTTTTGCAGCAAATTCCAAAAACTTGCATCATCAAATTGTGATTTTTTTTCACAGCACCAATTATAATGCTTTAATGCATGCTGATCGGCTGAATATTTTTGTTGTAAAATGCGGTGAGAGCGTGCATCAAATACAGAAACAGAGGCTTGTAATTTTTGCCTATACCATTCAGTGCTTTTCCCAGAAGTGCCACAATAGCGTCTGGCAGCAAAGGAAAAGCGGTGGATCACACCTTTCAACAATTCACGATTTTCTTCTGATTGAGCCTCAATCCTTTGGGGTAACCCTTCATGGCCCTCAAAAAGCTGAAATGGCATGATTCACCTCTGCAATTATTTTAATTGTTACAAGATATACCCATAGCGAATAATTTTTCGGTATGAATATAGCTTACCACATCTTTAACAACTTCGAATGGGAAAACTATGTTAAAAGTAAACGTTCTGTAACAACATTGAAACACTATGCTAAGCATCCGTTAAGCACAGGTAAAGACTATACTTAAAGAGTGTAGCAATCATCCTATCAATCAGGAGAATTTGCCATGTTAAAATCAATAAAACATATTTTAATGAGTATATTATGTTTTGGGCTATTCATCGGCATGTCACAATTTGCTAGAAGCCAGTTGACCTCAGAACGTAACCATCCAATATTACAAGTACTCAATCAATTACACCCCATCAAAAATGTCAATGCTAGGGATAATCGACATTATCAACACAAACAGTATAAAGCAAAACGTTACAACAAACATCGACGGCAGTATCGCAGCAACAAAGCAAAACATCGCACTGACTATAACAACAACCGCTATTACAAAGCTCACAACAAAGGCTATTATAAAAACAAACGGTATTACAAAAATAGAGGCTATTACCGAAATGGACGAGTTGTTAGATACGGCGGCAAACGCTACTACCGATATTATGATGGCTATGGTTACCGTCGCTATCCCGTATACTACAATCGCCCTTATAACAATCCCTATGGTGCTTGTTTTAGTCTAAGTGTTAATGGTGGCTATATACAATTTTGTAATGGTAAACGTTACAATCGTTATTAAGACAGATGCACCATGATGTCATGGCATAATTGTTTTGTGCCATGACCATTGATAGCAGATATTTTGTAAACAGGCCCTTGCCAACCAATTACATCAATGAATGCTTGGCAAATCGATTCACTCTCGTCTTCTACCATTAAATCAAGCTTATTCAGTATAAGCCAGCAATCTTTTTTAGCAAGATCGTCATCAAATTTTTCCAATTCTCTACGAATTGCAGCATAGGCTGCGGTAGGTTCACTACCATCAAATGGAGCAAGATCCACGATATGTAAGAGTAATTTCGTTCTGGATAAATGTTTGAGAAATTGAATGCCGAGTCCCGCTCCCTCGGAGGCTCCTTCAATCAGTCCAGGGATATCGGCTATCACAAAGCTTCGATAATGATCCACACTGACAACCCCGAGATTGGGGTGCAGCGTCGTAAAAGGATAATCTGCTACTTTAGGCTTAGCAGCTGAAACCGAGCGAATAAAGGTTGATTTCCCAGCGTTAGGTAACCCCAACAAACCAACATCTGCGAGTACTTTTAGCTCTAGCCGAAGTTCTCGAACTTCTCCAAGATAACCCGGTGTTGTTTGGCGAGGCGAGCGGTTAGTGCTTGTTTTAAATCGTGCATTTCCTAAGCCGTGAAAACCACCCTTTGCAACAACAAGTTGCTGTTTTAATTCCGTAACATCACCAATCATTTCTTCAGTTTCAATGTCATAAACGACAGTTCCCACAGGAACTTTGATGATTTTATCTGGAGCACCCTTTCCTGTGCAATCTTTTCCCTGCCCAGGTGCGCCATTTTTGGCGCGAAAAACCCTATCATGGCGAAAATCTACCAGCGTGTTAAGGCTAGGATCTGCTTCCAGGATAACACTACCACCATCACCGCCATCACCGCCATCAGGCCCCCCTAAAGGAACACATTTTTCTCGGCGAAAACTTAGACAGCCTGGCCCTCCTTTACCTGAGGTGACTCTTATTGTAGCTTCATCAACAAATTTCACGAAAAAATCACCTAACTATATTCAAATCAAACACAAATAAAAAAAGCCCCGTCTAAACGAGGCTAGTAAAAGAGTAGACATCCACAAGTGGTCATTAATTATGCAGAAGCTTGTTCCACAGGAATCACATCCACGTGGTTACGATGCTTTCCGCCACGCTTAGCGAAAACAACTTTACCTTCAATCAGAGCAAAGAGTGTATGATCTTTACCAATGCCTACATTAATTCCTGGATGAAACTTCGTTCCTCGTTGGCGCACAATAATATTGCCCGCATCAACAATCTCACCACCATATCGCTTAACGCCTAAATACTTTGGATTGGAATCGCGGCCATTCCGCGTACTACCTGCTGCCTTCTTATGAGCCATGGTTTACTCCTAACCTTTTGAAATATCTGTTATTTTCACTTCTGTGAAATATTGTCGATGACCTTGGCGACGCATATATTTTTTACGTCGTTTGAATTTAATGATATTGATCTTCTTAGCACGGCCATGGTTGATAACTTCAGCGTTAACTACAGCGTTATCCAATAATGGAGTACCCACTTGAACTGCACCCTCTTCTCCTACCATCAACACGTCAGAAATAGCGAACGTCTCACCCACTTGATGATCGAGTTTTTCCAACCGCAGCTTATCACCTGCTTCTACCCGATACTGTTTGCCGCCATTGGCAATAACTGCGTACATAATAAACTCCAACCCTAGTGCGTTATTTTTAAACAATCTATTCACAAACCCAGAATTGTAGACGATTATACAGACTTTGGCAAATTGTTTTTGTGGTCAGATACAACAAGGAAGTGTGACAAAATTTATACAAAAAAATAATATCATTCAAATATACTTCTTCCGACAATTTCTAAGCATCGCCTTACAAAGCTATTGCCGTAGGCACTCTGCAAGGATTGACTAAAGAAATATCTGCCAAATCAGCATCCGAATATAACACAATATCCATCAACTCCGAGACAATTTTCTGGATACCTTTAGGTGGCTTAATCGGTGTCTTTGGATCGAATGTGAAAGTTACAGGGGGGAGGTCGTCTATTATTAGCCGATAAATAATTTTCTCAGCAACATTATAATCGTTTGTTAACGTTTCTTCAGCATTGATAAAAGCTTCTACTTTTAGAGAGATTTTATGTCCTTGTAGTGCAAGCTTTGTTATTTTATTTTCAACAGCCAGCATGAGCGTATTACAATACTTCGTAGTCAATACAAGATTATCTTTTGTTTGTGACCACTCTCCTGCTGCACCATGATAAATAAGGTGGGAGTATTCATAAGGCAGACTTGAATCCACTTTGTCGGAAAACGTTTTAACAATTTTTTGTACCGCCTGGTTTGCAGAAACATTATTAAAGCAAGATGATTGCGTCACCAAACGTTTATTCACAATTTTTTTCTTTTTTCGAACAGAGGATATTTGTTTAGAAGTCACTATGAATCGTTTTCCTTGCTGACGCATTTTCGGTTTTATAGCACTATTTTTGCGATCAAAAAAAGGCTTTCTGTTGAGAGAACCATTAGCATTAAAAATATTTTCCTTGTCTTCGATAGCATTAACAAGATTATCATTAGCACTTAATAGCAATTTATCTCGTACCACAACTGAAAAAAGTCCTAAATCAAAAACAACGTTATATTGTACTCCTGCTTTTGATGTATATTTCCCATCCTTTTTGTCTAATATGAGAAAACGCCGATTGTGGTTAAGTAATTTATCCGATAATTTTTGACGAAAATCACCAGAAACACCTGAATTTAGTATAAATCCCCAGTTGCAAGATCTGATAAGACTATCATCTGCTGTATCTTCTTCTGTATCCGAGGCCCAATCATCAAATCGACCAAATGCTCCGTAACCTGGCACTCTAATTTTGCTAAGAAATCCTTGCTCAATCTTAATAAAACAATTCTTAAATATGGCATCACTAAACGTCGGCAATTTATCCACGTCGTAAAATGTATAATACTTAACATTTTCATCAATACCACTTGCATTTGGTAAGCATGTTCGGAAGAGTCGCTTTGTACCTGTATAATGATACTGGATCACAGTATTATCCTCACCGGTGTAAAGCACCTTCTGCTCTGAGAAATCAGGACAACCCACACAGGAAATCACTTGAGCGCGTAATTGCTCTCTATTTGCGGCGCGGCAGCCTTCCATAAGCCTCTTTTCGGCGAATACACCTTTTTCTAGGCAAGCAGGCGGTAATAAAACGTAATAGAAAGCCTCAGCGTTATCATCACAAAGGGTCACAATCGCAATATAATTCATTATAATTATTCTCAACAGCCAAATTTGTGGGGCAAAGCCCCAACAAATAAATGTATATAGTTATATTATTTTTATTGTACATTTAATTTATTAACTGTTCGTTAAAGAGGCACCTTTGCCACCTAAGATCCATCTGTGTTATAATCGCTCTCTTAATTTAATCGGGTAAAAATTGGTCAGCACATGGAAACAGCAGCATTAGAAAAAATCGTCATCGAAGCATTAGAAGATCTGAAAGCCATCGATATCACTGTCTTAGATGTACGCAAACTAACCAGTGTGACTGACGCGATGATTATCTGTACCGGAAACTCCAACCGCCATGTTAAATCTATCGCTAGGAATGTCGTTGCAGAATCCAAAAAAAATAGCCACCAGCCTTTGGGAGTCGAAGGAGAGCTTGAGGCCGAATGGGTACTGGTGGATCTCGGTGATATCGTGGTTCATGTTATGTTACCCAAAACCCGAGAATTTTATCACTTAGAAAAATTATGGAGCCAACCGGAAACAGATAACACTACACGTTAACGATGAAAATAAAATTAATCACTGTAGGCAGCCAAATGCCTTCATGGGTGAAAACTGGATATGAGAATTATACTCAACGGCTACCCAACTATTTACAGCCAATGATCATTGAAATTCCCCTAGCAAAACGTAGCAAATCTAATTCAATAGCTCAAATTAAGCAACAAGAAGCAAAAAAAATTCTTTCTCATATTCATCCAGATGACTATGCAATAGCTCTTGAGATACAAGGAAAAAATTGGAGTACCGAGCAACTTTCTGCAAAAATTAAAATTTGGCAACAGGCAGGAAAAAATATCATCTTTATCATCGGTGGCCCTGATGGGTTAGACAATGTATGCTTAGACAGAGCCAATGAAAAATGGTCTCTATCTCCTCTGACATTACCCCACCCACTGGTGCGAGTCCTCCTTGCAGAACAGCTCTACCGAGGACACACCATCTTGCAAGGCCACCCTTACCATCGAGGCTAAACGATTATCGAATGCTAATCTGCTTCTGCCTCTAAAACTAACATTCCATCAGCGTCCATAAAGCAGCGACCAAAGACTTGAGACAATATTTCTTTAGCGACTTCTGAGATATCTTCATCAACCCCAAAAAAAGCACTATCAAGATAAGTCACTGCATCCTGGCTATTCACAGGCACTATTTTCTCAAGTAATGGTAAGCCAAAATCTTTAAATACTTGAGGCAAATGGCAACGATGCTCTTCAGGAATGGAGTACCATGCCAAATAAAGTGACAACAGTTGATTACCTTGCTTCGCTTCTTTTGACAAGCGACGTTGAAGTTTATCGCTTAATTTCCAAATATCACGCTCAAGACCACAACAGATCAATTTCAGCGCATGGCGTCCCATTTGTAAATTTTTGCCACCACAAGCTTTGAGCAGTAATTCAAACCCTCTATTGACATCAAGAGGGATTTCAACCACATCCGGCAATGGAGCTTTGCCTTCCACAGTCATTCCAGCAAGCCAGGCACCATACCCTAGCATGACAGACTGGTTACCCTTGCTAACCTGGGCATTACAAAGAGCCATAAATTTTATAGCATCTTTTCCTAGGTAGCCTCGACCATAACCGTAGGCAATAATGAGTTCTTCAATGGCAGACTGGTAATTTTGTTCAACGGCTTTATTAAAATAGTATTCTGCCAAATGCTTACGCTCAGACTGAGTAAAGCTCTCAAAATAATCTCTAGCAGCAGCTTCAATGTTGGGAAATTTATTCATTGCACTGTAGCAACTTCCCATTTGCATCGATGCTTCTGGATGCCCTCGTTCCGCAGCCAACTTTAAAAACACCACAACCTCTTCACATGCGTAAGGCGTTTTTATTTCATTGTCTAATACTCGTAAAGCCATTATATAAGGCGCATCTTGAGAACCAAAATCCGTTGCCAAAATAAGCAGCTGATTAATTTCTTCCTGCTGTTTGTGCTGAAGATCAGTTTCAATGAGTGATAGCGCTTGGGTGAAATAATGAATGGCTCGTTGTTGAGCAAGTTCTGGATCGAGGACGGCATATTCTCTGTCACCGATACACAAATACCGGCAAACCGATCGATAACGATCGTCTGTATCATCGCTGTCCATAGCAACACCTAAATCTTTTCAGTCCCTAAACAAAATGAAAACGGCAAGCTATAATTATTACCTAATTAATTTTTATAAAATCCATCGTCACATTTCCTATGGGACGAACCGGATCGCCATCTTCAACCTTCTCCTTCGAGTACCGTCTTCCATAAAAAGGCACCCGTAGGATCTACCTTTCTACCAGCATGAAAAACCCATGTCAACAGTTTTTTACAAAATTATGACAATTATTTTGAAGTCACCCTATAAGATCATAAATCATAGAGAAAAATACTAAAGCTAAGGTATACTGCCCTTGGGTGCCTAGGCAGGAATCAAGCATGGCCAAAAGGTTAACATTTAAAGATCATCGTGAAGATATTAAAATCTTCAAGCGGCGGGTTATTATCGCGGCCATAGCCGTCATTGGCTTAACGGGTATGCTGATTTTTCGGTTAGATTTTTTACAAATTAATCAACATCACCAATACCGAACTTTATCTAAACAAAATCAAGTAACCCTGCTGCCAATCCCTCCCAAGCGAGGATTAATTTACGATCGTAACGGTAGATTACTGGCTGAAAATTTACCTATCTATAATTTAGAGATGATTCCAGACAGAGTCCAACATCTCGATGAAACCTTGGCCTCCTTAAAATCCATTGTAAAAATAACACCCTCTGAAATTGAGCGCTTCAGAAAAGCCCTAAAACAACACCGTAAATTCGAAACAGTCCCACTTAAGGTAAAGCTCACCGAAGAAGAGGTTGCACGATTTTATGTGAACCAACACAACTATCCAGGAATGCTCATTAACACATTACTCATGCGCCACTACCCTCAGGGAGAAAATACCGTAGATGCCTTGGGGTACGTGGGCCGCATTAATGAGGATGAGTTAAAAACTATCAATAAAGCTAACTACGCTGCAACTCACTTTATTGGAAAAATTGGTATTGAAAAATTTTACGAAAAGCGCCTTCATGGCACCGCAGGCTATCAACAAGTTGAAACCGATGCCTCTGGACGCATTATTCGCGTCCTTGAAAAAACCCCTCCTATCCCCGGAGATAATCTCTATCTCACGATTGATATAAATTTACAACAAGCTGCAAAAAGAAGCTTAGCAGACCATCGTGGCGCTGTGGTCGCCATTGATCCTAAGAATGGAGATGTTTTAGCTCTCGTCAGCCACCCTGGCTACGATCCCAATCTATTTGTCCAAGGGATCCCCACAAAAACTTATCAAGCCCTCCAATTTAATCTCGTTAGTCCCCTATTTAATAGTGCCATCCGGGGGCATTATTCCCTTGGATCCAACATTAAAACTTTCCTCGCACTGCAAGGACTCAACTCGGGAACCATTACCACTCACACGCGGATCCAAGATCCCGGCTGGTTCAAATTACCCACCGCAAACCATATCTACCATGACTGGAAAAAAAATGGCCATGGTCGAGTTGGGATCCGTCGAGCGATTATCATATCTTGTGACACTTTTTTCTATCGTCTAGCAAGCAAAATGGGGATTCGTCGCATCGATAGCATTATGAATCAGTTTGGTTTCGGACAAGCGACAGAACTAGACATTGGCGAAGAATTACCCGGTCTTGTTCCCACCCCCGAGTGGAAACGAGCCAGCCAAGGGGAAAGTTGGTACACGGGAGATACGGTGCTTTCTGGCATAGGACAAGGCTATATGCTTAGCACCCCTCTACAACTTGCTGTAGGCGCAGCAGGCATCGCCATGCGCGGTCAATTTTACCACCCCCATTTACTACTTCAACATCAGTCCCCGGATCAAAAACAGCATCCCTTCACCCCCGTGCCTTACAATCCTATCAATTTGCCGGAAAAATATTGGAATACTGTAATTGACGCAATGCAGCAAGTTGTCGGCAGCCCAATGGGCACAGCCTATCGCCGGTTTGGTCATGCACCTTTTAGTGCCGCAGGAAAAACGGGTACGGCTCAGTTATTTCGTTACCGCAACCTTCCTAAATCTAAAATCCCTGAACGTTTACGGGATAACACACTTTTCATTGTCTTTGCTCCTGTTCAGAAGCCAAAGATTGCCGTAGGAGTCGTATTGGAAAATAACAACAATGCGCCTGTCATTGCACGCAAAGTTATTGATGCTTACTTAGTTGAGAAAAAAGATGAGACCGACAAACCCCCCGTACTCTAACCCCTACTCCAATAGTTATCATCGTCAAAACCGCGGATTATTCCAACGTCTCCATATCGATCCAGGGCTATTAATTTCATTGCTCATATTAGCAGCAGCAGGGTTGACCGTTCTCTACAGCGCAGCCAATGAAGATCATACTCTCATTATCCGCCAAATCATTCGCTTAGGTATCGCGTTTTTAGTCATGCTAGGGTTTGCACAAATTTCACCAAACCATTGGCAACGCTGGTCCCCTTATATATTCATTATCGGCTTAACCTTACTCATTGCCGTAGGAATTATGGGGGTCGTAGGAAAAGGCGCACAGCGCTGGTTACACATCGGTTTTTTGCGCTTTCAGCCATCAGAAATCATGAAACTTGCAATTCCCATGATGCTAGCAAGTTATCTCCAAGACAGAGTCCTCCCACCAAAAATCTGGCATCTCGTTGTTTGCATAGCAATCATTCTGCCTCCAGTTCTGTTGACAGCAAAGCAGCCCGATTTAGGAACAGCATTGATGCTCGCCTGTTCTGGTGCCTGTGTCCTGTTGTTAGCAGGTATGTCATGGAAGCTCATTGTAGGCCTCACCCTGGCAGTGATGGGATCTATCCCTGTCTTATGGACGCACATGCATAATTACCAACAGCAGCGCGTATTAACCTTTCTGAGTCCAGAAAGGGATCCCCTTGGCCACGGTTACCACATTATTCAATCAAAAATTGCCATTGGCTCTGGCGGCATGTTTGGTAAAGGCTGGCTAAATGGTACTCAATCACACCTGAACTTTTTGCCAGAACATGCCACAGACTTTATCTTTGCCGTAGCCGGTGAAGAATTTGGCCTCATGGGCGGCATTGTACTTTTAATTATCTATTTACAAGTGATTTTTCGAGGGCTTTACATCAGCAATCAAGCCCAAGATACCTACGGCAGACTGCTAGCAGGCAGCCTAAGCCTAACCTTTTTCTTTTCTATCTTCATTAATATTGGTATGGTCATTGGTGTATTGCCCGTGGTGGGTTTACCGCTTCCCTTAGTGAGTTATGGAGGCACATCAATGGTGACAACCTTGGCAGGATTTGGTTTAATAATGTCCATACAGACACACAGGAAATTAGTTCCGAAGTGAAACCCAGGAGTAACTTGATGAAAGCGTTCAAAATTTTATTTATCTTATTGATTTTATGTGATATTTCTTACGCAGACACATCCCTCAGTCAGCGCAAAGATGTGCAAGAGTTCATCCAGCACATGCACAAGTCTCACCAATTTAATCAGGAAAACCTGAATCAATTATTTAATAATGTGACTATCCAGCCCAGTATTATCAAAGCAATCTCCCGTCCAGCAGAGGGAAAACCTTGGTACAAATACCAACAAATCTTCGCTAGCTCCAAACGCACCCAACAAGGAGCTGATTTTTGGGTGGCCCACCAGGAGGCTTTAATGAGAGCGCAAGAGCAGTACGGCGTCCCCGCTCAGGTGATCATCGCAGTCATGGGAGTAGAAACCTTCTACGGACAGCACCAAGGAGGCTTTAAAGTCATTGATGCTCTATCAACCTTAGCCTTTGACTACCCTCCTAGGAGCAAATTCTTTCGCAAAGAACTAGAAGAATACCTACTCATGACCCGAGAAAACCATCTGGATCCCACCCGACTCCACGGTTCTTACGCTGGTGCCATGGGACAAGCTCAGTTTATGCCAAGTAGTTACCGCCACTATGCAGTGGATTTTTCCGGTAAACATAAGATTGACTTGGAAAACAACACTGACGATGCCATTGGAAGTATCGCAAACTATCTAGCAAAAAATGGTTGGCAACGAAATCAACCCACAGCCGTAAGAGCTAGCGTAAATGGCGATAAATTCCATAAAATCCATCGAGCAGATAAAAAGCACCGGAAACCATCTATTACTGTTGCAGAAATGCAACAGCAGGGCATTCTTGCAGAAACCATATTGGATCCCCAGCTCCCAGCTCTGTTTATTACGTTAAATAACGCAGATAAAGATGAATACTGGCTAGGATTCAATAACTTTTATGTCATAACCCGGTACAACCCCAGCATCAATTACGCCATGATGGTCTACACCTTGTCTGAAGATATTCGGCAAAAATATGAGGTAGATCAGAAAGCTTAAGTGTGGATAGGAAGTTATGGGAAATTTGATGGTTCTGCTAAAACGCCACCGCTGATGCATCCATAGCGAACGATGCATCAGTGGCAACAGGCCCCAATTTAAAACATGACTTTAACGCCACCATCGGGGACATAAAACCCACTCTCAGGTTGCTCTTTTTTAACTTCTTCAGATGAGCCATGTTGAGCAACGTCCTCATTTGCATTCGCTAAACCGAGGATATGCGCTATCTCCGAGCAATAAGTTTTCTTCGCAGGAAATTTTTTGGCTTGTTTTGGATCCACACCATTTGCTTCCAGTGCTTTCAATTTATCACTGATTGACTCTCGTCCCAATCGCCATTTGGTCGGGCGATTGAAAACACAGCCCAACGAATGTGTTGGATTACGAGCCAACTCCATCATTTTAGCTTTTACAGCATCAGGTGCATTACTATAAAATCGCTCGAATGCTAAAAACAAGCTGCCCTGTCGTTGCATGAGTGTATCCATAGTTCCCTTTTGAATCGTCGCACCCGCTAAAAGCAACAACGTTGCGACTGCAAAATTACTATGATTTACCACAATAGTCAGGACATTTAGCTCTGATTGATACATGTAATTAGCGTCTGCACCATATTTTAGTAAACATGCAGCTTCTACAAACTTATCATGAGCAGCTGAAAACCAAAGCGCATCATACAACTCCATTCCATGTTAAATAAATAGATCCACATGAAAAAACTTAAACTGGAACTTGCACAGAAAATCAGCTATATTGATAGCAATGTTGTGCTAATGAGCTGTGGGGGCTGATATGAAGACCAGTTTAATTGTTGTTCTCGTCCTGCTACTTTTGCTGGTGGGTTATATAATTTCCATTTATAACCGCCTTATTCGTATGATTGAAACCATTAATAACAATCAACGACAAATTGATATTCAACTTGATCGGCGCTTTAAGGTGTTCGAATCCTTAATTAATGTCGTCAAAAAATACATGGACTATGAAAAAACCACCCTAAAAGACGTGGTGGCGCTGCGCAGCCAAGCCCAACAAGCCGCAGCCAAAGGGGATACAGCGGGTCGTATGGAGGCTGAAAATGCCATTTCTCGGATTGCCGGTGGTCTGAACCTGGTTTTTGAGCAATACCCCGATTTAAAAGCCAACCAAAATGCGATGCAACTACAGGAAGAAATCGTCAATACGGAAAATAAACTCGCTTTTGCTAAGCAAGCCTTCAATGACAGTATTGAAACCTACAATGCTGAAAAGAAATCCTTTTTCCAAGCCATGATTGTTGGCATGTTTATTAGCAAATTAGACAAAGTCTTTGAATATTGGCAGCTCAGCGACGACAAAATTGCAGAGCATGAAGATTATACAGTGAAACTGTAACCCTATTATGGCCAGTACAGCAAATTTTGATGCTCGCGCAACTGATTGGCGAGAACAGTTGCGACGCAACGAAAAGCGTTCTAAACAAATTATCCTGCTCTTTGTGTTAATTTATCTATTTGTGGGATTCTTAGTAGATATTGTCATCGTCACCCATTCACTCATTCCCATGGAAAGTGCAAGCCCTCCTGGTTACCTCAGCGCTTCTCAAGCAGCCTACCTCTTATTAACATTCAAAATCACACCACTAGCCACAATCACCATGGCTGTTATTGCTCTGCTTTCTATCTTAATCACCTACCGATTCCATGACAAATTAATGTTACTTGGCACAAACTCTAAAGAAATTACGCCTGACTCTGCCGATTTTGCAGAGCAGCAACTCTATAATATCATCGAAGAAATGAAAGTTGCCGCAGGACTCCGTTACATGCCAAAAGTGTATATTATCGAAGCTGGTTATATGAATGCCTTTGCCAGTGGTTATAGTGAAAAATCCGCCTTAGTCGCTATTACACGAGGGCTGTTGTCCAAACTAGATCGAGCGGAACTACAAGCGGTCATGGCTCATGAGCTCAGTCACATTCGGCATCATGATATTAAGCTCAACTTGATGGCTTCTGTTTTAACCAGTATCATGCTCGTAGTAATAGATTTGCTCTTTTACGGAGCTATTTTTGGACGAGGGAAAAAAGATGGACGACTCATCTTTATCATTATCCTGTTGCGTTACTTGCTGCCCACCATTACAATTCTTCTCACCCTAGCACTCAGTCGTACCCGAGAATATATGGCAGATGCCGGTGCAGTAGAATTAATGCGAGACAACGATCCCATGGCAAGAGCATTACTGAAAATACATAATGATTATTCAACTAATCGGGAAGAATACCAAATGGCATTTAAAGCCACAGCCCATGAAGAATTGCGCAGGGCATCTTATATTTACGATCCCACGTTAGCCGGTGTCCGCCCTGACGATTCTATTAACAGCTTATTTTCCACTCACCCATCCCTTAAAAAACGATTAAAAGCATTAGGCTATACGCAAAAAAATGCTACATAAATTGAAAACATACTCAACGTTTTTGAACGTATTTGTGGTTGCGATGACACTAAGCTATCCTTGTTATGGTTTTTGGCGTGAAGATATCCAAGATGGCGCTCCAAAAGTCCAAATTGATTTTTCGAAGATTCCTAATGCCATTCCCAAAGTTGAAACACTCAGTAAATTAGGCAACCCTCTTTTTTACGATGTGGAAGGCCATCGTTACTACGTTTCAAAATCCAGTCACGGTTTCCATAAAGAAGGATATGCCTCTTGGTATGGCACTAAATTTCATGGTCGTAAAACCTCCAGCGGTGAACCCTACAATATGTTTGCGATGACCGCAGCTCATCGCACATTGCCTATTCCTTGCTATGTGCGAGTCACAAACTTTGAAAATGGAAAACAAATTATTGTCAAAGTCAATGACAGAGGCCCCTTCCATGATGACCGTATTATCGACTTATCTTATGCTGCTGCAAATAAATTAGACATCCTGAAAAATGGAACAGCTTACGTGCAAGTGGATGCAATTGATCCCCAACGATACAACGAGCAGCAGGGATTCACTCATAAACAAAATAAAAGAAATACGCCGAACCGACCCTATAGTCAAAAGCACCTCATTTATCTACAAGTTGGTGCTTTTGAGCAGCGATTTCAAGCCAAACAATTTGCCCGGAAAATTAAACCATTGCTCACCGAGCGAGTCAACATCTATGAAGTTAAACTCAGCCAACGCTCAATTTATCGCATCAAAATAGGCCCCTTACTCGATCACATTGAAGGCTTAGCCATCAATCAACGACTCAAAGATGCCGGACTCACCGGCGGAATGCTGACCACCAGTTAAATTTATATAAGAGATGTAGGCTCTTCCGGAATAGATGGGGTTCTAGGAATTGGCTGGGATCGCCCAGTGGTAAAGGGATTTGTCATATCCTAGGCAGTCTAAAACAAGCCGCCGAAAGAGGGCTCTCCAGGAATAGATGTGCCGGATTTATATGATAAACGACAACTTAACGCAAAATCTGCACGAATGTAAGGCTCTAGTAAGCGGAAGTACCCTGTTAAATCAGATGTAGGCTCAGGGATAATTATGTGCCTCTGCCTGCGTCCGATTTGCCTGACTCAAGCGGTTTATGTTTATACACAGGGCCGCCGCATTAAAATTTGAACAAACTTCCCCTCCTTGGTAAAATATTCCAAAATGTAGGAGGATCTACCATGAGTACCACCACAACACTTGATAATGCGCCTCTAGGGCAAAAGTCCACCTATGATGCTTGTTATAACCCAGATTTTCTCTTTCCGATCCCAAGGATCAGCAACCGTAATGATATTGACGTACCCACCCCCCTTCCCTTCAAAGGTTTTGATATCTGGAATGCTTTTGAAATTTCTTGGTTAAATAACAAAGGTAAACCCCTTATCGCAATAGCAGAATGTCAAATTCCTTGTGAATCACCGAATATTGTCGAATCAAAATCATTCAAGTTGTATTTAAATTCATTTAACAATACACAATTTGCGAGTTGGGACGAAGTTGAAAATACCATCAAACAGGATTTATCTGACAAAATCGGCATGGACATTAATCTCAAACTCAAGCATTTAAAAGAACTTGAAAAGACTATCATTACTGAATTTACAGGTACAAATATTGATGATTTAGATATTCATTGCGATACCTATCAAGTCAATCCTGAGTTTTTATGTGTAGAATCAGCAGAAATCGTTGAAGAAACACTCGTCTCTAACTTACTAAAATCTAACTGCCTGGTAACAGGACAACCTGACTGGGGATCCTTACAAATTCACTATAAAGGCCCTCAAATAATAAGAGAAGGCTTACTAAAGTATATTATCTCATTTAGAAATCACAATGAATTCGCTGAACAATGTGCCGAGCGGATTTTCACCGATATCTTTAAATATTGCCATCCCACATCACTCACCATCCATATTCGATATACCCGTCGAGGTGGATTAGATATCAATGCTATTCGCAGTACAAATCCTATCAAAGATGATGTGAATTTACGGCTACCTCGACAGTAGTTATATAAAGTAGCTTTTACCTTGAAGGGAAATAACGTCGCCATCAAAAGTGATATTTTCTCCATTTAAAAAAATAGCATTCTCTTCAAAAACAATCGATCCTTTCGCATTTTGTAATCGAAGACTGCTTCCACTTTTTAGCTTAATATGTCGTTCGCCCTTTAGCGTAAAAGCACCCTCTTTAGCTTGCAACGTAACATTCCCTCTATGGGTTAATATGGATAGTTTATCTTTCCCGAGTAATTGACACTCTCCCTGAGATTGTATTGTCATATCACCTTCTGATTTCAATGCTATAGTTTCTGCGGTTAACGTAAAATCATTGCTCTTTATCACGGCATTGTCCATCGTAACTTCATATGCCTGCTCGACCTTTTCTTGGTAATGACTCCCGGCTTGTTCCACAATAGATTGCTCCGTTTTAACAACCATATCATGATTGTTGGTTAGGCGAATATCACCCATTTTATTATTCACTTCTATCTGGTAATCATTCTGCTTTTTTTGCAATGAAATCTTCTGAGTATTTTCATGATTTGAAAATGCTAATTCCCCAGATAGTCCATCATCCATTAATAGAGAATAATGTCCTCGATCCACCAGGCATACTTGCAAGGGGTTTTCACTTGTCACGGGCAAGGGCTGTTCAGAAAATCCCATTGCACCTACAATAATAGGTGCTTCTAATTTCCCCTCTAGGGCCATCACACCCACTTGAGTACCCGAGATGTATGGAAAGTGAATGCTCGCATCATCGCCCGCTGTCATTTGCAATGCCGCAACAGGTTGACTGCGCCGATCCCAAGAAACCTCTCGATTATCAAAAGGAAAATGTATTTGATATTGTCCTTGACTATCTAAGTTTAATGCTTCACCTGCACCTGTAATACGACAAGGAATAACACCATTAAAAATATGCTCTGTGATTTCGTATTTCGGTTGATCTTCTAAAGATAAACAGAAAATTTGATTATAATAATAATCATTTTTATAATAATGCTCCACTGTAATCACACGATATTGAACACCCTCAACCACAACAATAATCCCAGGTTTTAGAGTGAGCGCATTACTCTTACCCACCCAAGATTTTCCATGCAAAGCATCATGTCTCTCCCATTGAAAAATATGGGGTATATCCGTATACAGCCCTGTCTGCGGCATCAAAGTCATCCCAATAGGTTGATCGCAAAGTTTATTTAAATTATCATATAATGCAAACTCACGATTGTTTTCAGACTGTCGTAAATACAATTTCTGAGAACTCAATAGTCTCCACAGAAATTGTTTATCAGATTCGTGATATTGTACTAACATGGAGATCGGATCAAAGTGACTTTGTAAATAAGATTTAATTGGAAATGGTTTCAGAATTTTTCCTATAACATCAACAATAGACTCATTAACAAAAACTCGCTTCTGGCTTGCATAGGTTAGCCTTTCAAGGAATGAGCAAAGCGCTAGTTCATAGCACCAAAGATGCTGCTTGATCACTGTCACATCAGTAACCACCCCAGAAAAACGTCGTGTTGTCCCGGATTGTTGCAATGTGATAAATACTTCACTGTGAACCCATGTTGCAGGTGCCACAAAGTCCGCAAGGCTCACTTGTAAGCTCATTCGAATACTGCTGGTTATTCCATCACCTACTATGTTAAAGCCTACAGACTCGTTCCATTGGTAGTCCCCTAGCCGTACCGTTAATGTCACCATCTCTTTGTCCATAAATTCTTTAAAGAATAAATAATATATCTATATTAAGATAAAATCCACTCCTCTCACTCTATACTGGACGCAAACATGTTATGGTATACTCTGCCTTAATGTGAACTGAATGGAACAAATACTATGGCCATTAAATTATCAAAAATGCTGTTTTCCCTTGTTATTGCATTAACCCTTGTGACAACAACTCAAGCAACTCAATCTGCATTAGAAACGGGTGGGCCCGCTCTCGGTCGTTCTCATGTGCCGCCAGCACCTCACCTTGATGCAAAATCATTCGTGTTGATGGATGCAACCACAGGCAAAATTATGGCTGAGAAAGACGCTCATAAGCGTTTCCCTCCTGCTAGCTTGACAAAAATTATGACCCTCTACATTATTTCCGACGCGTTGCGCTCTGGACAAATCCAACCCAATGATAAAGTTCGAATCAGTAAAAAAGCCTGGCAAATGGGCGGCTCCAAAATGTTTATTAAAGTGGGCGATAAAGTACCGGTCAAAGATCTTGTGCAAGGGATCATCGTCGCTTCAGGTAATGATGCTTGCATTGCCATGGCAGAACATATTGCCGGTAGTGAAAAAGCTTTTGTCAGTCTCATGAATCATCAAGCACAACTGATTGGTATGAAAGAATCTCACTTTACAGATTGCACCGGAATGCCCGATCCAGAACATTACTCATCGCCCTACGATATCGCACTGTTGAGCAAAGCTTTGATAAACGATTTTCCTAAATACTACCCTTGGTATAAACAGAAGCACTTTGAATATAATGGCATTGACCAACCCAACCGTAATAGACTTTTATGGCGTTATGAATTTGCCGACGGCATCAAGACAGGCCATACTCAATCAGCAGGTTATTGCTTAGCTTCCTCAGCAAAACAAGGGGATATGCGTCTTATTTCAGTGGTCATGGGAGAGCCTTCAGACTCTGCTCGAACAGATGATAGCATTGGCTTATTAACCTACGGTTTTCGTTTTTTTAAAACGTATAAGGTGTATTCCGCTGGACAATCTATTTCTGAACCACGTATTTGGAAAGGCTCGGAAGAAACCATTCCATTAGGAGTCACAGAAGATATTGTCTTAACCATTCCAACAAAAGAATACAATAGCTTAAAAGTCATAAGTACCATCAATAAATCTATCACAGCTCCTATTGATAAAGGCTTCACCTTGGGAAGTTTACAGGTCAAGTTGGATGATGATGTCTTGGTAGAAAAACCCTTAGTCGCACTACAAGAAATCCCAAAAGGTAGTTTATGGTCAAGAATTACCGATTCTCTCAGTATGTCTGTGCACAATATGATTAATAAAGGGGAAGATGACGAACCCGCTGATGAAACTTCATGACCATCGCTTATCTTAATGACACATTTTTACCCCTCGATGAAGCCCGTATTCCGGCGATGGATCGGGGGTTTTTGTTTGGTGACGGCGTGTATGAAGTCTTCGCGGCCTATGACGGAAAATTATTCGGTGGGGAGCAGCATTTTTTACGACTTGAAAACAGCTTAAAAAGTCTTCGTTTAATATCTCCTTGGGATAAAAATAAACTAGAAGCCATTATCCATGAATTAATCGTTAAAAATGGCTCCGGTAACCAAATGATTTATCTGCAAATCACTCGAGGGCCTGCTGAAAAACGCATGCTTTCTTTTCCTAAAACAGCAACACCCACGCTATTTGCCTACGCAACACCTTTTGAAGCACCATCCATTGAACAATCGTCTAAAGGGATCAAGGCAATCACCTTAGAGAATACCCGTTGGCGACAATGTCGCACTAAGGCCATTACCTTATTAGCCAATGTCTTACTGCGCCAGGAAGCCGCCGATGCGGGCTGTGA
Source organism: Gammaproteobacteria bacterium (assembly GCA_021773305.1). Lineage (GTDB taxonomy): Bacteria > Pseudomonadota > Gammaproteobacteria > UBA1113 > UBA1113 > JAJFKH01. The sequence goes on from JAJFKH010000102.1 coordinate 27,599, forward strand.
TGAGGCCATTCTCATTGAAGATGATCATGCAGTAGAAGGCACATCCAGTAATTTATTTATTGTAAAAAATAATCAAATCTTTACACCTGCCTTAAACAATCACCTTTTAGGAGGAGTCACCCGAGAGTTATTACTTGATATTTGTCGAAAAGAAAAGCTAGATCTTCACGAAGCCCCCATTACCATTGAGCAATTACATCAGGCCGATGAAATTTGGCTTACCGGCACAACCCGTGAAATATCACCGGTGGTTGAATTGAATAAAAAACTTGTAGCCAATGGCAAAAGTGGCCCAATGTGGCACACCATGATAAACCACTACCAACATTACCGAGAGGCCTTATTACGTGAGTGAAGAAGAAACTCTGCTAACCTTTCCCTGTGAATACCCTATCAAAATTATCGGGCTTGCCAATGGCGAGTTTGAAACATTCGTCTACACTGTTATCCAGAAACACGTTCCAAATTTACACGAAAATGCCATCCAGACTCGCCCCAGTAAAAATGCCAAATACCTCGCCATCACCGTAAAATTTACCGCTGAAAGTAAAAAACAACTAGATAATATTTACCTGGAACTCACATCCAGCAAAGAAGTGGCTATGGTGCTTTAGGGATCAATCGGTACCGGATAATAAGCGCAGTCACTGTGCCACAGGTTAACAGACTAGAAGCAAAGCCTATCATCAACAGTCTATCCTGAGTGTAGTAACCATGGATAATCGTCACCATTTGAATAAAACAGAATCCCCCAAAAGTCATTAATGATAAATCATCCGAGCATTTTTGTTTGAGCAAGACAAGGATCTGCGGAATAAATAGAATGGCATTAATAAATAAGCCTATCCCAAAAATAAATTTAACCATTTGTTCAAGCATCATCTGAAACCTTAGTATAAGTATAGAGATCTTTGTACTACAAAATCTTGTGTATAGCAATCCCTATCCCAGGCAAAGTTCTGTTCCTCTATCTATTTATTTCCAATAAAATCAAATGGTTACACTTTTTACCACATTATTCGTTCCAATAATGTGGTAGAGCTATTACCGCAATTACTAAGAGGAAGCATTTCTACTTTGGGCTAACCCCTAGCTACTGCATCAACTTTATTGGGAGATCCTGAGCGGGTTCTGGAAACTCTGCACGTAGTGCTTCACATAATAATAGAATAGCTTTTTTACCATGCCAATTGCAATTATGTCGTATCCCCTTTTCACTTGGTAGTTCTTTCAATATCGCTGCTTGCTCTGTTTTTAGTCCTGCATCCCCTCTGTGCCAGCGACAGTGAGACAAAAACATGTTAAAAAGATAAGAAGTGAGGGTGGTAAGGAAACGAACAGAAATGTCGAAAAAAAACACAGAAATAGTATCTGCCCAAGAAAACTCCAATTGCTCAGCCAGTGTTTC
>JAJFKH010000103.1 GCA_021773305.1 Gammaproteobacteria bacterium
CTAATCTAGGGTCTTCAATTTGTGAAAAATTCTCTATGAGTGTGTCAAATTGGCTTTCCATGGCAGTGATCCTTGCTGATAAAAAAACCAAAATTGTACAGTTCTTAGCTCTTATGTGCAAAGTTTAATGCGATTGCCCTGTGACTGGGTGTTTCTCCCCATGCTTCTCTTAAATATATACAGTATAATAAATTTCGTCAAAATAAAAAATATTAATTGTCTCAGTGAGTCATTAAATATTTTCGCCATGGGTATAATAGGAAAGTAGCACATGATAAAAAGAAAGCCGCGAAAAATAAGAACAAAGCAAGTCAGCATGCAGATTCAAAATAATATGCAGCATATCATAGATATGGAGCGCAATGCATTTTCGGCAACCTTTGAAAAAAATGCGCAACTGGTTGAAAAAGAAGAGAAAAAGCAGGAGGCTTTTGAGAAATTATGCCCTAGTTTACCAAGTTTAAAGTCTGATAAAAGGCAAACGAAATGGTTTGACTTTACAGACGAGAGTAAAATTGAATCTCTAGAACAAATTGCAAGAGCAAATAAAACATTCTCTACGCAATCCTTAGATTTTGTGATTGCCTGTGTGGATCTCGATCAGTTTGCCTTAATATCAAATAAAGATGTAAGGCAATATACAGCCATAAAAACACTTTATTATCTAGCAAAGCATGGTTGGAATATTCGCAAAGAGGGTGTTGATGCTATTTTTTCTGCTATGAAGCCCTTTCAACAAGGTAACATCAAAGCTATTAGTCTACTCGTTATATCTCATGCAATTATTAATGGACAAAGATTAACTCAAGAGCAGCAGAAAACATTTTTAGCCGAAGTGAATTGCTTATTAGTGCCTCATCGATATAAAAAGCATCTACCTATTCTTATCGTTGCATTACGAGCCAAAATTTTAATAACTACTGATAAATTAACTTCAAAAGAGTGGGAAATTATTCGGCTTTTTTTGAGTCCTTCTCTTGGTGAAAAGAGCTTTGCCGAGTCAAAATCTATTTTCCATGTGGAATCTAAAATACATTATCCAGATGGAGATTTTTTGAGTTTATATGAAAGGCTTAGCATTTCAACCTTAGATACAATCGCACAAAAATTAAAAGAAGGATCTCCACTAACAAAACAGACGCTTTCCTACCTAATTGACAAATGGCTCAGTGTGTCGAAGAGTGATGATGAACTAACAATCACATATATTGTTCGTATGCTAATAGCCAACGAACAATTAGAGCTTCCAAGCAATATTGACTTAAAAGAAAGGCTTATTGAAAGCATCAGACAATCATCCAATAGTCAAGATATTGCTATATTACACAATACATTGCTAATTTACCTTGCTTTTTTAGAGAATAATAATATTGATACCATCAATATTTCTCGAATACTTTCCGACTATAGGATCCATGCTCTCTATGCATTAAATGAGTACTATCGCATTCAAGGAGGTGGATTTATTAGAGAAAATAATGAAGAAAGTCAGGAATTAAATATTTGCTTAGAACATGTAAGGGATTTGATATCTCATGAAAATACAACAAAAAAAATCATAACATATGCAAAGTATTCCCAGGAATTTATAGGAGGTTGTTTAAAAAAACTGCCTCTTGATAAATCTCTATGCCTTGATGAAGAACTGTGCATTGAAATATTAAAGAATTATAAATGTGTAGCTAAAAATAAAGAACCCTTATCAGAATCGATAATTGAAAAATTATTTTCAATTATCGATTCTAAAAAGCTATCTATCATTCCTAAGCAACATGCATTTCAACTTCTTGAGATCATTGCAAAAAATTCTCAAGTCAAAAATTTAGAATATCCTATTATTGAAGATAAATTTTTTGATAAAATAAGAGGGTATTTGCTGTCTTATGAAGATCTTAGAGTTATCAGTGCGTTACTTGGATTGATCTGCAACTATGCTGCTAGATGCTATCAACTTCCATTGGATAAAGAATTCCTTAAAAAATTAAGATCTTTTCTAGAAAAAGATAAGAAATCTGAAATGGATAATGTTAGGAAAATTGTTTATCTATTGGTTTATATCATCAAAAATATTTCTAATAAAACAGAAAGAAATGATGTTTATATACGGAGACTTTTACATAAATCCAGTCAGTTTCTATCTTATTTAGAGGCAGAAAATCTACATGAAAATATATTTATCGCCTTAAATCAAGCTATTAAAAAAGAAATGAAATTTGAAAAAAATATTTTTAAAAATATATTGAATTATTTAAATGAATCAAAAAATAACCTAAATAAGTCTCAAGCACTATCTATATTAGGCCGATCTTTTGCATTGTCGAAACCGTTTAACATGAAGGCGATTGAAATATCACTCATTAATATAATTTTGAAAGCGGACGAAACTTCAAGCTTAGTTTTAGATGCAAGTAATGCATTGTGTAAATACATAACAGCATGTGCTTCATTGCTTGAGAAAGACGCAGCTATTTTTCTGTACAAATTAATTGAAGAAAATAATGTTAAAAGCCATATATCAAAAATTTTTCGCGCAATGGCAGAAAGATCTAAAAAATGGATATTATCAGAAAAGACGCTAGATATTTTTTCCCAAAATTTACTTCATAAAAATTCATCTATAGCATTTGATTCAATGATAATTATTTTTGAGCAATCTTCCATCAAATCTTCAAAGTTTACAATTCCAATAATTAATAACATGCAATCAGCTTTTAAAAAAATAAAATCTGAAAAATCTTTGAGTTATTTTATTGAGTCATTTTTGAGACTTGTAGAAAAAAGGGGAGAGTTTGCTGATGTTATTGAGGAAGAAGTTTTTTTAAAAATAGCTTCTATTGCAATCAATCGTAGATATCAATACGCATTCCGTAAAAATGCATTGTCTTTTTTAAAAGAATTATCAACGTAACTACTCACTCCCCTACGATTCAATTTCCCCAGCTAGTGCCATCTGAATAGCAATTAATGGATTAATGCCTTTATTGGCCATGGTTTGCAGATAGCTAGATATTCGGCAATAAGCTTGGGCGTAGAGCTCAGTTCG
>JAJFKH010000104.1 GCA_021773305.1 Gammaproteobacteria bacterium
AAATCAAATCAAAGCCCTGGTAAAAGACTGGAGGAGCTTAAGTGAACCTGAATGGGTAGAAGAGCTTTGTACGCTATTAAATAGCAAAGAAGGAAGTTGGTCTGAAAATTCATTGAAAGGTTTATTAGCGTGGCATATTTACAACCATTACGACGAATGCGGGTTAAAAGCAAAACAGGCAGATATTTTTAAGGACTTACCAAAGCCAAATAAAGGTATCCGTCATAACTGCAATTGGTACGGTAAACAAACCATTCCGCTGCTATGCAGTGCGCTGCGGGCAGAGTTTCTCGCGCCGGCTCAAAATGTTCCGGTGAATATGATATAGCGCCAGTATTCATAGGCACTGGGTCAATTTGGTGTCTTGGTGCTATTTTGAGCAAAAATCTTTAAAGTGGGTTGGGTTTGTGTTAGTCTTTACCGTTGCTGGCTACGGAGTGTATTCAGTGATGATACGCTCAACTCCTGATGGCATAATAATAAATCATTAATAATAAAGGCTCATTCATGATGACTCAACAACAATTTATAGGCGCCTGTAACACAGGTGATATTGAAACACTTGAAAAGTGCTTACTGTCCGGTAATGTGGATATCAATCAAGCAAATGATGATGGCTATACCCCGCTCCATTGCGCTTGCTGGGGAGGCCATGAGGCCGTCGTCACGTTACTGCTCCAACAGGGTGCAGATATCAATCAAGCCGCTAATTATGGCGAGACCCCGCTCCATCGCGCTTGCTGGAAAGGCCATGATGTAAGCGGGCGCACTCCGGGCCATCGCTCAGGGTACGGCACGAGAGTCCGCATCGAAACAAGAGTTGAGCCAACCGGCTCTGTGCGATAGGTTTACGCGCCACATCACTGATGAAACCCGAATGCATCCAACGCGACGCCTCATCGATCTCGTTGGCACTGATAATGGCCACGGGGGTTAGCGCATTGATTAGGGTGGATTGGCGCAGTGTTTTCAAAACCGTCATGCCGCTGATGTCGGGTAATTCCATGTCCAAAATAATGGCCGCCAGGGGCGTTGCGGCGACGCATTCCAGTGCAGTCCGGCCATCTTCGGCGGTGAGTACGGGGTGAGAAATTACCGATTGCAGTAAGTGCAAGGTTATCCAACTGACAAAGGGATCGTCTTCAACCAAAAGAATAGGGTGCATGATGGGGCCTCATTACATTGTTATTGTTATACCACGCGACTCAATGACGCGGTAAAGCGTTCGCGTTAGATCCTGCTCTGCTGGCAAAGCGCACTGCCACACGCATCAGTCTGTGGCAGTGCGCTTACTTCACCAAGTGAAAGCGAGGAAATAAAGCGGCTCGTTCAAGTACAGCATACTCAATATTTTCTCCAGATGAAAGTAGTCAATTTTCACTATAAGCAACACCGTGCAGGTTGTAGACATTCAACCGTCACCGTACCTCTATCCAATCTATACTCATAATGGCTAATTCTAAATTTTTTTCTGAATATCAAACACCAATACACTTGAAAAATTAAACCCTCCAACCCATTGGGTCGCTGCCACCTGAAAGCTTTCCGGTAAAGCCAATACTTCTCCCCTAAATGTCACCCCAAGAAAGTGATCGTGACAACTGTATCTTAAAATCATCATGTCATCTAAAGCTCCCTCTTCGGCAAGCTTAATCAAGCCAACGGCATCACCATCAGAAATATCTGTAGGCCTTAAGCGAGCAAATTTAGCCAGTTGCCCCGGTATCATCTCACCGGCTCTAATCAGCTCAAGCATCGAACCATCTTCTGATTTTACTTCAAACACAATCAAAGATGCTTGAGAATTATTAAATAAAGCAACATTTAATCCCGTACAGTGGCTAGCCAAGGCTACACAAGGAAAAAACAATAAACTAAAAATCAATCTATACATAAAAACCTCTCTTCAAAAAAATAACATCCGAAATGGCAGGTTCTCCTGTTTTAGCATCGGCAGTTTCAACAATCAAGTTTTGTGTTGCCTGATAGCGTTGATAGCAATGGCTATGTCCACAATAAACCTGAAGCTGAATGTTGGGATGTTGTAATGCAAAATTCCGTAAAACATCTCCTGTTGCTTTGCTTGCAAAATAAGGGAGTGCATTATCATCACTAGGTTGATTGTGATGCCAACTGGACTGAGGAAAGGGTGGCACATGAGTTAATACGATAATTTTTTCACAATCGGTAACGCTATTGAGTTTGTTCTCTAATAGCTTGCCATCTTGATCCGCATACCACTGCATTTTTTTTAATAAAGAATCTCGCCCCTGTTGAAGAGCCACAACATAATCTGCAATATACCGACTATCTAACAACGAAAGAAAACTATTTTCATAATCACCATAGCGACCATCAGCCCAACCATCAACACCGAGAAGTGCAACGTTATCATCCAGCAACACATGGTCAACTTCATTCATCCACACTAACTTAATATGTTGTTGACACAACGCTCTGACTTCTTCGCACACAGAGTTGACCTCCCGATGAAAATAGTCATGATTACCCAAGACAAAGTAAATATTTTTATTACAGTAACTTAATAATTCTTTTAATCGATGTGTCAATGTTAAACCATCAGCAATGTCGCCGGTTAAGAAAATAGCATCTGCCTGACTTTGATAAATTTTTTCGTAAAATGTTTTTCTAGCGAGTTCTGATGGTACATCAAGATGAGTATCACTGATCCAGCAAATTTTTAGTGATGCCATTGTTGCACCTCCCAGTTATCGTTAGACTCTGTCATCACAACAGCTACAATAAAATCATCCTTGGGTGAAAAACTATAAATACTCCAGTCATGACTTGCTTCAGGATGCCCTACTACAGAAATAATTTTTGCAGGCTCTTTCGGTAACAAACTCACTTCGCAATCTTTTAATGGAAAGTGTAAACCCACTCCTAGTGCTTTTAACAATGCTTCTTTGCGAGTCCAACCTTGAAAGAAAGCTAGTTGCTGATCGGTTAATGACACACTTTCAAGAGCTGCACTTTCTTTTGGTGAAAAATAGCGTCGAGCAATATCTAAGGCTTTTAATTCTTTTTTCACATACTCTACATCAACGCCCACTTCACAGGTATCGGTTACAGCCAGCACCGCTATATCACCCGAATGAGAAAGGTTAAACCTTAATGAAGTTGCATGCCGCTTAGGATCTACATGAGGTTTCCCATGCTCACCATACTGAAAGTAGACATTTTCAGGCGCACAATCAAGATAATCAGCCAGTATCTGCCGCAAACCATATCGGGCAAGAATAAAGCTTCTTTGATGCTCAGGATAAACAAATCGTCTCGCCCGTTGCAATTCAGCTTCAGATAATATTTTCTCAAATTGATCTACCATAGACGTCTCTGCAAGCAAAGAAAACCACCAGATTTTACAGCTATGTCTCTGTTTTTGAACCATAATCAACCAAACTCATACTGCTAGGGACTAGCAATTGACAAAAATATTTCCTAAACTTAGTATTGAATCATAACATTCAATCTATGGCTAGGAGTACACAATGTCTAACAAGAAAGAAGCATTACCCAAGATTCGCCCTGTGATTGCTGCAATTGGTACCGGTGTCGCTATTAGCCTATCGTCCATTGCTGTTGCAAACGCAGATCCGAACCCTTTTTCAATTACCCCAATGGCTTCAGGTTATAATCTGGTCAGCACGCATATGGATGACTCCATGTCTAATGGTGCTGCCACAGATGCTGCTAAAAAAGGCGGTAATGGCATTGTTTGCGGTGCTGAAATGCATAAAAATGGTAATGGCACCTGTGGTGCTAATATGGATAAATCTACCGATCCCAGTAGCACCGAAGTGAGAAAAGGCACTGATGGTAAATGTGGTGCCGGTAAATGCGATGCCAATATGAGAAAAGGTGCTGATGGTAAATGCGGTGCCAATATGAAAAAAGGTGCTGAAGGTAAATGTGGTGCCAACATGAAAAAAGGTGCCAATGCTAGCTAAGCATAGGTTACCACTGACAAATGAAAAACCTTGGCAAGGTTCGGGGCTGGGTTATCGCCCTCCCCTGAGCCGCGCGCTACTGCAACATTTACCTTCAGAAATTGATTTTTTAGAACTTGCTCCCGAAAATTGGATCCACGTAGGGGGCAGACGAGCAAAAGATTTACAAATCTTAGCAGAACATTATCCAATAATTTGTCATGGATTATCTCTTTCCATTGGTGGCCCGGCACCCCTCGACCAAAAGTTATTGAAGCAAATTAAAGAATTTTTACGACAATTTAATGTTCCCTGTTACAGTGAGCATCTAAGCTATTCGAATGATGGTCATCAGCTTTATGATTTGCTTCCTATTCCATTCACAGAAGAAGCTGTTTTTTATGTTGTCGATAGAATCAAACAAACTCAGGATTTTTTAGAGCGTAATATCGCCCTAGAGAATGTTTCTTACTATTGCGCCCCCAGCAATGAATTAACAGAATTGGAGTTCATTACGGCGGTTTTAGCAGAATCTCAGTGTGAATTACTTTTGGATGTTAATAATATATATGTTAATAGCATCAACCATGGCTATGATCCAACAATTTTTTTAGAAAAACTTCAAGGATCAAACGTTGCATATATTCATATTGCAGGCCATGAAAAGATAAAATATAATTTAGCCATCGACACCCATGGCGCAAGGATAATTGATCCAGTATGGGTGCTGCTCAAACAAGCTTACCTTCAATTTGGCCCTCTCCCCACATTACTTGAGCGAGACTCTGACATTCCTCCCTTGGAAAATTTACTCGAAGAAATAGCCCAAGTAAAGGCCTTACAAGACAGTCAACGAGCTATCACCCATGCCTAACCCAAAAGTTCCTGAATTTCTACAAATTGAAAAAGAATTTGCTGCTTATTTACGGGATCCAGAAAATAACCCCAAGCCCTCAGCCATTGATGCGGAACAAATTAATATTTATCAATCTCTCATTTTCAATAATATCAGTGAAATGTTAGCAAACTGCTTCCCTGTTATTTTTTCTATTTTGGAAGGCTTGCAGTGGCAACAGCTCATTCGTGCATTTTTATCAGAGCACCAAGCGGTACGACCTTTGTTTGTTGAGCTGCCCCTAGAATTTTTAACCTTCCTTGAAATACGTCATCCTTCTGAGAAGGACTATCCATTTCTCTTAGAGCTTGCCCATTACGAATGGATTGAATTGGAATTGGATATCGCAGAAGAAAAAGCGCCGCCCCATCCTCTCCTTGATAAGGGTAATTATCTCACCGGCATTCCTCAAATGTCGCCTTTCGTTCGCATTTTGCACTATCAACACCCGGTGCAAAAGATAGGCAAAGATTACTTGCCTTCTAAACCATCTCCTGTACATCTTATCGTTTACCGCGATCAAAATGAGAATATAAAGTTCTTCGAAACCAATGCAGCCTCCGCTAGACTTTTAGAACTTTTGTCCACAGAGCCTGGCATGGAGGGACAAGCCGCTTTAAAACAAATCGCTGAAGAACTCCATCACCCCAAACCCGAAGCTATCATCAGCTTTGGCCAAGATATGCTTCAACAATTCCTAGAATTGGGTATCATTATTGGCGTTCGTGCTTAGTCTTGCTATTATAGGCGCTCTAAATCATACCAAGCGGATAACAACTTGAGCACAAAACACTCACGTCCATTCCTTAAATGGGCGGGCGGTAAATACCGGCTTTTGCCAAAAATACTAGAAATCCTACCAAAAGGTAAACGTCTGGTAGAGCCTTTTGTGGGCGCAGGCTCGGTATTTCTTAATGCTGACTTCCAGCAAAGTTTACTCTCCGATTGCAATAAAGATCTCATCTCTCTTTATCAAACCTTGCAACAACATGGGCAAAAGTTTATTGATGATGCTAAGAGTTTTTTTGTACCCGAAAACCACAATTCAGATCAATACTATAAACTACGAGATCAATTCAACCGCTCATCTGACCCCTACAAACGAGCCTGCTTATTTACTTACCTTAATCGCCATGGCTACAATGGACTGTGTCGTTATAATTCAAAAGGCATCTTCAATGTTCCCTTTGGAAAATACAAAACCATACCATTTCCTGAAGACGCGATGATTAATTTCTATGAAAAATCACAACAGGCAGAATTTATTTGCGCGGACTTTGAAACCGTCATGAAACAAACAAAGAAAAATGACATTATTTATTGCGATCCGCCGTACGCGCCGCTTGATGGCTTCCCTTCATTTACAAAATACCAAGCTCAAGCGTTTAATTTTGACGAACAAGTAAGACTCACTGAAATAAGCAAAATGATGGCAAAGAAACATCGAAAAATTCTTATTTCAAATCATGATACAGCATTTACTCGAGAACTGTACCAAGGTTCTAAAATTCAACACTTTGATGTGATGCGACTGATTAGCTACAATGGCGAAAGAAAATATGCTAAGGAGTTATTAGCCTATTTTGATGAAACTTAAAAATTCCTTGAACTTGTTTTTCTAAAGTAAAAACTGGATTATTTTCTGGAATATTGATAGCCATTTTACTTTATTCTCCATTATAGTATAGCCCCCTTAGGGGGGCTATTGATATTGCTCGTTAAATCAAATTCTTTTCTTTAACAGTGTCTCGCTCACTGCAAAGCTCTTCCAGAGTCATTTGTAAGCGCTCATCCCCATAGGTGTTATGCTCTAAACCTTTTACAACCTTAAGCTCACCTTGCTCTACACGACATGGATAAGAATAAATTAAGCCTTCATCCACACCGTATTCCCCTTGTGAACATTTTGCAATAGAAAATGATTCACCCTCTAGTGTATCATTGATTACGCTATGAACACTGGATACAATGGAGTTTGCCGCAGATGCCGCAGAAGATGCACCACGTGCTTTAATAATTGCAGCACCTCTTTGTTGAACTTGAGGTATAAAATCATTCTTTAGCCAATTCTCATCATCAATCACACTGACCGCAGAGGTTCCATTGATTTTTGCATGGTAGAAATCCGGATACTGTGTCGCCGAATGATTGCCCCAGATTGTCATTTCCGTCACAGCTGAAATATCAACACCCGCTTTACTGGCCAACTGATAACGAGCGCGTTTTTCATCTAATGCTGTCATTGCAAAAAATCTATCATTAGGTACATCCGGAGCATTATTCATCGCAATTAAACAATTTGTATTACAAGGATTTCCTACAACCAAGATGCGAACATCATCAGCGGCGTTATCATTGATCGCTTTTCCTTGTTGAGTAAAAATGCCACCATTAATTTGCAATAAATCTGAACGTTCCATTCCTTGCTTGCGGGGCACAGCGCCAACCAACAATGACCAATTTACACCCTTCATGGCTTCATTTAAATCCGATGTCATCACAATATTGCCTAACAAAGGAAAAGCACAATCATTTAATTCCATCGCAACCCCTTCCAAAGCAGGCATGGCTTGCTCCAACTCTAACAAATGTAAATCAACTTTTTTATCTGGGCCAAACATTTGTCCTGATGCAATACGAAAAAGTAATGCATAGCCAATCTGTCCTGCGGCACCAGTAATAGCCACTTTTATATTGTTACTTGCCATTATTCATCTCCTCTCATTAATTTTGAAAAAAAATCCAACCATTTTTGCTCGCGGGTTCCACAAGCAAAAAAAGCTGGATTCAATAGGTTGGGTTTTTGGTTATAACGAAAAGGATCCCCCTGCTCATCACACACCAAACCACCCGCTTGCTCTACAATACATTGCGCCGCAGCAGTATCCCATTCAGACGTTGGCCCCAAACGAGGATAAAGATCCGCTTCTCCTTCAGCAACGGCACAAAATTTCAATGCGCTTCCGTAAGTGATAACCTTAGGATCACCTAAGCTAGATAATAACGTTTGTAATCTTGAATGCCCATGATGACGGCTCGTGACAACGAATAAAGGGTTAGACGGATCATGACGGCTACAAATTGCAATAGGTGCGTCCTCCCCTTGTTGCTTATATGCACCGCCCCCTTGCCAAGCGAAATAACTGTGTTTAAAGCAAGGCATATGTACAATCCCAAGAACCGAATGCCCTTTTTCAATCAAAGCAATATTCACCGTAAATTCATCATTACCTTTAATAAATTCTTTGGTTCCATCCAGGGGATCAACCAACCAATAACGCTCCCAACCTTGGCGCTGTTCATAAGGTATATCCGCGTCTTCCTCGGATAAAATAGGCCAATGGGGCGTTAAATTATTAAGCCCTTTTTTAATGACTTCATGAGCCATCAAATCTGCACAAGTCACAGGGGAGCTATCACTTTTTGTCTGTATTTCCATTGACTCGGGATGCTGGTAAATCTCTAAAATGGCAAGTCCTGCCATGGTTGAGATTTCAAGCAATTCAGGCATTAATTTTTTGTAGTTAATCATCCACATGCCCCTTCGCTAAAGCCAACTGCGCCATAAACAATGCCGCGATACTGCGTGACTCTGTAACATCACTCTGCTCTAGCAATTCAGGCAAATTATCCAATTTCCAGGGCACGATCTCTAATGATTCAGGTTCGTCCCCCGGCAATTGTGAGGAATAAAGATCTGTCGCCAATATCACGGTAGTCATGGCACAAATATAACCCGGAGCCAAAGACAACGTTCCCAAATTTTGCAATGCTTTTGCGCCATGACCCACTTCTTCTTGTAATTCACGGTTGGCAGCATGCAAAACATCTTCATTTTTTTCGATAAGTCCTTTGGGCAGACCAAGCTCATAACGATCAGTTCCCGCCGCATATTCTCGCACTAACAGCACAGTGCTCTGATCTATCATGGGTACAATCACCACAGCACCATAACCCCGGCTGAGCAGCCGTTCAAAGGTTCGTTGTTCACCATTGCTAAATACCAACTCGACTTGTTCGACTTCAAACAAACGGCTTTTAGCAACAATCGTTGATTGCACTACTGTTGGTTTTTTTTTCACCAAAAATCCTGAATAACACCCATCGGTAATCTCATCATTGTAGCAGCTCAAGGCTAGCAAAAATAGCTCAGCTAGGTTAACATGAACAAAAATCAAACATGAAGTTGAGCAATGGCAAATTTTTTGGACACACCCCCTCTAGGACTATACATTCATATTCCCTGGTGTATCAAAAAATGTCCTTATTGTGATTTTAATTCTCACACGAGCAAGAATGAAATCCCAGAAAAATCCTACATCAATGCATTGTTAACGGATCTTCACTCAGAAATGGCGGACGTTGGGCCACGCCCCATTTCCAGTATTTTTATTGGTGGTGGCACCCCCAGCCTTTTTCACCCAGACAGCTTTTACACACTCTTAGAAGAAATTCGCCAGCGGTACACTCTCAGTGAAAACTGTGAAATCACCCTAGAAGCAAATCCTGGCACGGTAGAACAACATCGATTTGCCGGTTTCTTCCAAGCTGGCATTAATCGATTGTCTCTAGGTATTCAAAGCTTTCAAGATAAAAAACTGACTCAGCTAGGTCGAATTCACGATAGTAGCCAAGGGCAAAAAGCAATTATCGCTGCAAAGCAAGCAGGATTTGATAATATCAATATTGATTTAATGTTTGGACTGCCCAATCAGTCAATTCATGATGCGATGCATGATTTAACCATGGCTTTACAATATGAAACGATTCACCTTTCCTGGTATCAACTCACTCTAGAACCCAACACTGTTTTTTATCGTTTCCCTCCTACCCTGCCAGAAGATGATATTATCTGTGATATGGCTTCCCAAGGTAAAAAACTTCTAGAGCAACATGGCCTCATGCAATATGAAGTATCAGCCTATGCCAAGAAGCAATGTCTGCACAATCTAAATTATTGGGAGTTTGGCGATTACATCGGGATCGGTGCGGGCGCTCATGGGAAAATGACAGATATTCATCGACAACAAGTAGTTCGTCAACGTAAAATTAGGCAGCCCTCTGGATATCTTAATAGTAACCCCAATTTTCTTGCAGAAAAAAATAGACTTTCTAAAGAGGATTTATTTTTTGAATTTATGCTAAACGCATTACGCTTAGAAAATCCTGTGAATCTTGACGTTTTCATAAAAAGAACTGGATTAAGTAAAGAGTATATTGTCAATAAACTCATACCGGCTCAAGAAATTGAGCTGTTAACTGTTAATGACACTGAATGTAAACCCACAGCTCAAGGGAAGCGATTTTTAAATAGTTTATTAGAACTTTTTCTGCCTGAATCGAGTGTAAAATAAATTTACTGAAACGGCCAAACTAAAACAATCAGAGGCAAAGATACGATTAAGATTATAATTTCTAAGGGTAACCCCATGGGCCAATAGTCTCCAAAATGGTAACCACCCGGCCCCATGACTAGTGTATTATTTTGATGACCGATAGGGGTTAAAAATGCACAAGACGCGCCCACTGCAACGGACATCAAAAAAGGATCGATACTATAACCTAAGCTCTGCGCAATACTAATTGAAATCGGTGCCATAACCACTGTGGTTGCAGCGTTATTCATAACATCAGACAATCCCATGGTCACAATCATCAGGATACCTAAAATAAAGATAGGGTGAGTTTGCCCAGCAAAAGCAATGATGTTTTGTGCAATGAGTTGCGTACCACCTGTTGATGCTAAAGCACCACCCACTGGAATCATAGCACCTAACAACACCACAATTGACCAGTCAATACTACTATAGACTTTTCGGATAGGAATAATATTAAAAAGCACCATTAATAAAACAGCCCCAGAAAATGCAATTTGTACGGGCAGTAATTTTGTTATGATAAAAATCAATGAAATAAAAAATATAGCAATCGGTAAAAACTTCTTCGTTTCTAATCCTAGCCGGATCCCTCGCTCAGCTAAGGGTAAAAAGCCAATATCGGCCACAGTCTCATTTAACGTATCAGCATCACCTTGTAACAGTAAAACATCACCTGCCTTGAGCCTGACATTTTTAAGGCGCTGGTTAAAAGGCTCACCTTGACGAGAAATTGCAAGTAAATTAATTTGATAGCGTGTTCGCAGGCGCATTCGATTGGGGGTTCGCCCCTCTACCTGAGAACCTGGCGTTACAACCACTTCCACTAAACCAATATTTTTTGACTGGAGCGTTTCAGCAGAAATATCTTTATTGCCAACAAGTTCGAGTTTACAATCATCCACAAGCTTTTCTAAATCATCACTCGCCGCTTCTATAATAAAAATATCATTGGCTTTTAATTCCATATGAACTGGTATTTTTAGATGTTTTGTGTGATTGCGGATAATCCCCAAAATAATATATTCCCCCTCCGCAATGCTTTCAATTTCATGAAACTGTTTACCCACTAAAGGTGATTCTTCTTGGATCCTTACCTCTGTTACATAATCTTGAATATGAAAAACATCTTCCATGGCCTGGGACTTGAGCCGCCCTTTAGGTATTAACCGCCAGCCTATCAAAATAATAAAAATAATGCCCAACACAGCAACTGACAAACCCACAGGAGCAAAATCAAACATAGAGAAGGGTTGGCCAAGGACGGCTTGACGATAATTTGCAATTAATATATTGGGCGGCGTCCCAATAAGTGTGGTCATTCCCCCTAAAATAGAACCAAAAGCAATGGGCATTAACACCAATCCCGGTGGACGCTCATTTTTTGCGGCAGTACGAATAGCAATGGGCATCACCAATGCTAACGCCCCTACATTGTTCATAAAAGCGGATAAAAAACCTGCAATAAGTGTTAATACACCGATATGAATCCAAACCTGTGTGGTTACAGGAGCTAAACGCTTCACTAACACATCCACAACACCAGATTGAGTAATCGCTTGAGTGATCACCATGACCGTTGCGACGGTGATCACCGCAGGATTAGAAAAACCGAGGAATACTTCATGAAAAGGAACAGCACCGCAAGCAACCGTCGCCATCAAAGCAAGCAACGCCACCACATCGTATCGCCATCGGCCCCAAATAAATAAAACAAAGGTGGCAACTAATATAAAAAAAACTAAATATTCTTGCATTTATAAAATATGAAATCCTTGACTTGGTGTCCCAGGCGCATTCCACGCTGCTCATACTTAGTTTTTGGCCGACACCCTCTTGATAGCTCAGGCACCAAAAACAAACCACTTTCAGCAAATACCTTCTCAACATGACCTGCATAGTCTTGCCAATCTGTTGCAAAATGGATATACCCATCATCTTTCAACTTGTTCGCCAAAAGTATAACAAATTCCAGCTGAATTAAACGACGTTTGTGATGTCTTCTTTTTGGCCAAGGATCAGGAAAATAAATCAGCACACCGTCTAAACTGCTATCAGGTATCGCCTGGCACAGCACATTCTTCACATCAGCACAAAAAACCTTCAAATTTTGTAAATGCAGTTCATTCGCTTGCTTTAACAATGCACCAACACCCGGACGATGCACTTCCACACCAATAAAATTAATATCCGTAAATGTTTTGCACATTTCCAATAGGGATGCCCCCATACCGAAGCCAATTTCCAGCAAACAGGAGCCTTGAGACGGAAAAAGTTTTGGTAATGTTAATGGGGACTGTGGAAGATCTAAACCATATCGAGGCCAACAATCAACCAATGCGCGTTCTTGCGCATCGGTCATACGACCTTCTCGCTTCACAAAGCTACGAATCACTGCCAAAGGTGATTGGCGAATAGGTTTATCGTTTGCCATGGCAAACTACTTGATAAATCCAACAACAAAGTATCACTGTGACAACGCTTCCAAGCATTGCAGTTAATCCTTGATGTTCTGGAGAGACAATTCGTAACAGATTAGGGTTGCCGTAAAAAGCAAAAGGAATAGCCAAAATAATATTCATCAATGCCGTACCAGAGACAAGCCCACAGGCAATAAGCACTCCATGGTGGCCTCGATAACGAAATTCATTTTCTGTCATTTGATGGCGCTTCGGTGTGAGATTACGTTTCACCAAATAACAAAGCAATGCCCCAATAAAAAGTGCTGTGGAAGTCGCTAAAGGTAGATAAATTCCCATCGCCACCCCCAAAACAGAAATGTTCTTCTTTGTCACACCATTAACAAAAACAACAGCTAAAACCACAATGGCACCCAGACCAATCAAATGCCAAGGAACAGAAAAATTAAATACAGCCATGGTCACCGTCGCCATCATCGCCGCAGGTGGTGCGGGTAATGCTTTATGGAGATCCATACCTGCATGAGGTAAAATATCCCCAATACCGTAAACTTGGAACAACAGCTCCATGACCCAGGGGATCACAAAAGCTGAAACAATCACGCCCAACACTAACATCAGCTGTTGCTTCCACGGCGTTGAACCCACAATATAACCTACTTTTAAGTCTTGTATGTTGTCATTGGCAATGGCTGCGGCACCGGTAATAATCGCACCTAGGAAAATGGTCATAGCCGCTGCGGCCTGTTTAACTGAAAGTAAATTTGCAAGATCCGCAACACTTAAAACCATGCGTAAAATAATTGCGGCAAGCAATAATCCTGCAATGATAATTGCCGATCCAGGGCTTGCAGTGACACCCACCATCCCTGAAAAATAACCGGTAATAGCAGAAAATACCGCTCCCACAATCACCGCGTACATCACTCCGGAAAGCAAAATAGCCACATGATATTGCTGACCTAGCTGTAAATTTTCTAAAGGGATAACCTTCATGAAAACACCGTATAAGCCAATACTCAATGTTATGATGCCTAAAAAGACATATAAAATAGGCACGTCTCGTTGTGTTCGTGGCAAATGGTCAAAACCATAATGTCCATCGCTACGAAACACTTTCATCGCATCTACAATACTATGAGCAAAGGGTTTGAGCAGGGTCAACAAAGTCCAAAGACTTGCAACCAACATAGCGCCAATGCCTACATAACGCACTTTTTCTTGCCAAATCGTCATCGCAAGATCTGCGGCATGGGCTTGTCCTAAATCCATATTCCAAGCAAACGCCGGAACGCCTAAAAGCCAGCCTAAAATAGCACCAATAAAAATACTCGCTCCAATATTGATACCCACAATATAACCAATACCGATCATTGTGGCAGAAAATCCTGTACCAAAACCCACGACCACAGACCCCACTCGCCACCAACCTTGCACAAATTCAGCTAATAGCTGCAAACCCATTTGCGCAAATTCAATGATCGCACCAATCCCGCCACTCACTAAAATTTCTTTGAGGCCAAAGTGACGCTCTGATCCTGCAATAAGAACCTCAGCAATCGCACGACCTTCAGGGAAATGTAATTGAGGATCGGTCACTAACACTTTTCTCAAAGGAATCGAAAAAAAGACGCCTAACAAGCCGCTGGTTGCAGCAATGGCGACATTCTCCCAGTAGGCAAAATGATGCCAAAACTGGAGCATAATCAATGCTGGTATGGTGTAGACAATACCACCAGCAACGGCTTCTCCAGCAGAGGCTGCAGTTTGTACCAGATTATTTTCTAAAATGTTTGATTGCTTAAAAAAACGCAACACGCTCATGGAAACAATGGCAGCTGGGATAGATGCTGAAGCTAAAATTCCCACCTTAAGCGCGAGATAAGCATTGGAAATAGCTAATAAAATCGTCAGAATAATAGATAATCCGATGACTTTCGGAGTAATCTCGGGGAGCTGAACCATATCAGCCACGAAGGGCTTATGGGTTTCCATAAGTAGCAACCCTTTGTTTTGTAGAGTATTTTAACCAGATACGAACTGTACTGTATTAGCAAAAAAAAAGCAACTTCTTTTCAAATTGGACTATACTATACCCGTAGTGAATGATTTATCGGTATTTCTAGAAAACCGAGAAGTCATTCACTACGGGTATGTTTGTAGATCTTACGGTAAAAATCTGCCTCCAAGGCATCCCATTATGAAGCGATTTTTTAAAATTTTACTATTCACCCTTTGCGGATTACTGCTATTAACCGTAGCGGGTACTTTTGCGCTGCTCACTCTAGTCAATTCAGATCAGTTCAAAGATCAAATGAGTGCTAAAATCCATGATTTGACGAAGAAAGATTTAACCATCCGCGGCGATGTGAGCTGGACATTTTTCCCCCATATTAGTTTGCAATTTGAGGACGCCATCCTTGTGGATCCTCAAAAAAAACAAGCTAAGCCTTTTGCAACAATAGGTCGCGGGGCAATACAGCTTAAGATCCGCCCTCTTATTCAGGGTGATATTGAAGTGAGCGAGATTAGCTTAGATAACTCACAATTTAATCTTGTAAAAAATACGAAACATCAAGCGTCCGCACAAAACCTCGAAAAGATAGCATCCCAACACTCATTAGGCAAAATTGATGGGAAAATCCATAAGATTATAGTCACTCACTCCCAAGTGAATTTACTCAATGAAAACCACCAACCCCAAACAACATTTGCCATTGATCAGCTGCGCACAAGCCAAATAAATATTGCGGATATGTCTTTTAAACTAAATAGCCAATTCAGCATCACTCATGCTGACTCAAGCATGTCTGCTAAAGTGAATATTAAAACGCAAGTTGATATCAAGCCAAAAACTCAATATGTCATGTTTAATAAACTACGATTGCAAGGACAATTAAGCTATCCAGGGCTGGGCAGCAACATGATGGGACTTCTCATCCAAGGTAAGCTCACCTATGACCATCTTACGCAAACCTTCACGGCCAACCTATTGCAAGGTGAAATCAACAATATGTCATTCCAGGGTGATATGATCGTCAAAAAATTTAATGAAGCAAGTGGTCATTTTACGGTTGCAGAATTTAATCTAGTAAATTTCCTTAACTCCATTGATCAACGCACATGGGGAAAAGAAAATTTACCCTTTGAAAAAGTCTCCGGTGCATTTGATTTTATTGGGACAAAAAATTCATTATCACTTAAACAAGTGATAGGGACGATTGGAAACAGTCAACTAAAAGGAGAGATATCGTTTCTCAAACTCTCTCCCATCAAGACAACATTTCAATTAAATATTGATAGCTTAAACTTGAATAAATTTTCTGGCTTTTCACCTTTGAAAACACAGAACACCACTGCCAGTACAATACAAGCTAAAAACAAATTGCAACAAAAAAATACTCATTCGTTTATTACAGAAGGAAAACTTAGCGTTGGAAAACTTAGTTTTTCATCTATGCAAGCAACAAACGTCAATGCTAATATCCGTGCAGCAAAAGGCATTGTCACCATAAGTCCCATGACCGCAAATTTTTATCAAGGCAATTACCAAGGAACTATTGAAGCTGACTTGCGAAAAGAAACCCCCCTGATTAAAGCAACAAAAAAAATAACGCAAATGAATCTTGGCGAATTCCTAAAGGATACCACAGGCCGTCGCCAAGTAACCGGAACAGCCCAGATTAAAAGCCAAGGTACTATTCAAGGAACTTCAGTTAAACAAATGTTATCTAGCGCCAATGGCAGTGCTAGTATTTCTGTGGAAAATGGTACTATTCCCAGTGTTGATGCTATTAACTTAGTGAGTACCGCCTACGCAACATACAAGCATCGAAAACCCACAAGACAAGGAAACGCCCCAACAACCTTTTCTAATCTCTCGGCAAATTTTACCATCAAAAAAGGCATTGCCCAAAACAATAATTTTTTAATAAAATCCCCTCTACTGACCGCCACAGGAAAAGGGAAAGTTAACCTGGCAAGTCAAAAAGTTAATTATAAAATAGAAGTCAGCCTCTTTGACAGTCTTGTTCCACAATTGATGGGTTTTCAAAATAAAGCGGGAGGCACCATACCGTTCAAAGTCACAGGCACATTATCTAAACTCAATTTTGAACCGGATTTACCTATTATGCTCAGACGAATAACCGAGCAACGTCTTGGAAAAGAGCTAGGAAATGTGCACAAGCAATTAAAAAAATCCGGTGGTGATATTGGCGATATTGGTGATCAATTAAAATCATTATTTGACTGATTCATCACCCTCACCAAATAGAAATTTATCCATTTCTTCTCGAAGGAATTGCTGTGCTTTTTCATCCATCAAATTCAGACGATATTCGTTGATTAACATAGTCTGATGGTTGATCCACATATCCCATGCTTTTTTAGAAATATTCGCAAAAATTTTTTGACCAAGCTCTCCTGGTAGAGGTGGGAAATCCAAACCCTCTTCCTCAAGATCCAACTTAGCGCACTTTACGGTTCTCATTTTATCCATCCTCAAATTTTTTCGACAACTGCCCAAGCAATTTTTTCATAGGTGCTGGAACACCTAATCCGTTCGCTTGCTCGATAGCATACCAGCTTAAACGCGCATGATCTAAAACCCGATGAGAAGATATTGTGATTTTTGCCAATACCGGCTGGATCATTAACTGAAAATGACTGAATGTATGGCGAAAG
The DNA here is from genome assembly GCA_021773305.1 of Gammaproteobacteria bacterium. GTDB lineage: Bacteria > Pseudomonadota > Gammaproteobacteria > UBA1113 > UBA1113 > JAJFKH01. The sequence continues at coordinate 17,327 of JAJFKH010000104.1, forward strand.
CTCTTCAGACTTTCAACCTGTGAAAGCTCTGCGCAATATGTCGCCTTACAATATTCGCTCACATCCTCTTCTATGGTACATTCTGGTACATTCCATAACCCGCCCCAAATCCCAGTTGGAGGCCGCTTTTCGAGAAGCAATTGATTTTTTTCGTTGATTAACAGTAAAAACTGGACACTTCGCTGAGGCAATTCCTTACGCACCTTAGGGGTTGGTAATTGTGACAAAAGATTTTTTTGTAAACCTTGACAACCCTGCTGTAAAGGACACTCGGTGCAGGCGGGTGAAGCCCCGCGAGTACAAACTAAAGCCCCCAGATCCATCAAACCCTGGGTATATTCCCGAGCCTGTCCATCCGGCAGTAAGTGTTCCGCTAACTGCCATAACTCCTTTGCCACATCCGTTTTACCAGGCCAACCTTCTATTGCAAAAAACCGACATAATACACGCTTCACATTACCATCTAAGATGGCAGCCGGTTGATTGAAGGCAAGTGAGAGAATAGCACCTGCTGTAGAACGTCCAATGCCAGGTAGCTCTTGTAAGGACTGGCTATTCTTTGGAAAGCGCCCCCGATGAAAGCTGACAATGGATTTAGCACATTTGTGCAAATTTCTTGCCCTAGCATAATAGCCAAGTCCAGACCATAAACTCAGTACATCATCTTCACGGGCGGCAGCGAGAGATTTAATCGTCGGAAAATGCTTAATAAACGTCTGGAAATAAGGAATAACTGTTGCAACTTGAGTTTGTTGTAACATAATTTCTGACAACCAAACACGGTAGGCACTACGCTGTTTCTGCCAAGGCAATGACTTACGCCCCCAGGCTAGATACCACTCAATGACGCTCTTCGAGAAATCAAGCGGCAAAATTCTAGACAGAAACAGCTCCTTAAACCAAAGGTATACTTACTTAAATGCCTTACCCTCGAATTGCTTAATCTTCCCACTCTTATCCGATACCACGCATGCACTGAGGAACTCTTCCGCAGGGGATCCATTAACAGGTTTTATATGATTAAGGAATTTTTGACACGCCTTCATCGCCTTACCCATTTTATCTTTAAAGAATGAACTCAAAGCACTACCAAAATTTTCCTTCGTCAGTTTATCCTGTATGACGTACAGAAAGGCATCACGCACGTTACAGCTCTCAGAATTTTGATCGTTATTTGCTACATACGCAATTTTTCCATAAACATCAGACTTATGAAAATTGTTGAACTCTTCTGAAAGCCCCTTAATTACTTCTTTTTTGGAATCTTGGGTATGTATTTTAAACATTGTAAGACCGGTACTTCTCTTATCTACCGTTCGCTTGTAAGGTTCAAAAATCTCACTCAGATGATTCCCAACGTAAGAATAAATAAAATTAATACAACCGGCTTTCAACTGCTCCTCTTCAGTAACATTACTGTTTGGAAGAATGCCCGCGCTTATTTTTGCAGAATCTAACAAATTGCTTAATTCATTGTGATCAACAATATTGAGGTTTTTGAGGTTTAGCACATCTATTTCATCATCATCGTTATCTGGAGCCTCTTCCTGTGGCGCAGGTGGAGCAACAAGAGACAGTAGAGCAGCTTTTAGCTTGCTGTTTTTCCCGAGGAATGATGGAGAAAAATATTTCTCACCTCGAGAGCCTCCTTCGGTAATGTTCTGAATCCTCTCTTTGAATTCTTCAAATCGAACCGTATCCCCTCTCCCATCATGATCCCCTTTATTTTCCAAAAAGAATTGTAAGCATTCATGAGCAACAGCTCTCGCTTCTTTTTGCCAACTCCGTCCCCACAACGCTGAGGGAGAATAGGCTTCGGCATCCGCGTTATAAGTCCTCAATAATGCGAAATTTCTCTGATTATCTTTACCCAGATAGGCGATACTCAGTGCTAACAACTGGGTTACTAGGGTTAATTGCTCCGAAGTAAGACAGGAAGCGTGGTCAAGCATCTGGGTATGCCATCTACCATCTTGTTGATTAACTTCACCAAATCCAGCAAATTCATCCTGGCTACTATCTTCATCCTGGCTACTATCTTCATCCCGGCTACTATCTTCGTTTACGTTATCTGGTGAAGCTAGTGGAATCTCGCTGCTTTGCCCAAAATTAGCAAAGCCGCCTTGTGGAATGTTATTTTGGGCATCTGAGGCATCATCTAGCTCAAAGGCAAAGGCAAAGCCATCTGTTGGGCCATCAAGGATGTCATCTTGTTGGTCACCCTTTAGTTCAGGCTCTTCTTGTAGAATGTTGTCTTGCGGATTTTCTATTGGCATTTTATCCCCCTTATGCACGATAAAAATTGTTATTCTTTCGTTGGGTTAGAATTGGAAGTTCAGATTCTACAATAGTTTATACCTCTTTGTCTACTTTTCCGGCATATCTCTTTCCGACATTATGGTAATCCTTCACTCATTTCATTGGATAGTTACGAATTTCGGTAAATTAACATTGATTTACCTCTAAGAACGCTCTAGAATTCCTTCTGATCCTAAGAAATGGCCAGATAGCTCAGTCGGTAGAGCAGTGGACTGAAAATCCTCGTGTCGGTGGTTCGATTCCACCTCTGGCCACCATTAACCTGTACGTTTTGGAGGACAAAATGGCCGCAACCGTTGACGAACTCACTATCCAGTACGAAGAAGACGGTACTGTGACCGTCAAAGAATTAGACAAAATTGTTCTCACTAAGGGCGCATGGTCAACGATCATCTACAAATACCAAGATTTGAACCGGAAAACCAGCGAGTATGGCCCAAATAAATACAGCATTCGTCGCTACCAAAAGCGAAATAACGAGTACTTCCAAAAATCCAAATTTAATATTTCAAGCAACGATCAAGCCAATAAAATTATCGATGCGCTGACCCAATGGGTAAATGAAGCCGACGCAGCTCCAGAAAAAAGCGACGATTAACCGCAGGATCTGGGTTTAATAAATTGCCTCTGACGCCTGCGCTTCAGCCTTTTTTCCGTGATTATCTTGAATCTCTCCCTCTCCCAGCTGATTTTGGGATTCCGGCTTATTAGTAAAATAGTTTTTATCTACATTTTTCAGAAACTTAGCCACAGCAACCATTAGGCAAAGACTGCCTAACATGATAAACGAAAGGCTGAGTAGAGCAGATCGCACCGGATCAAACATTAAATCAAATACTGTTACGCCTACACCAAAAATAATGGCTCCACACCCTACAATTCCAAAAAACCATTCGCCTGTATCTTGGCTCTTTTTACCACTGCTCATGCTAAACACCTTATAAAATCCATCCGTACTTATTCTATAGGAGCCGCGGCACGGGTCAAGCTTTCAGCTCCCATTCCATAAGAAAATCTAGAGAGCTATCTTCGAGGATGGCTTCTGCATCAACATTTTGTACGGCTGCGCCTATGCCTTGCTCTTGCATTAATGCCTCCGGGAGGGTATTGCGATAATTAGAAACCATCAAATCCCCAGCACGCACCGCAGGACAACCTTCAATAGAAACATTCGGAGAATGGGTTATAAATTCAGCAATTCCTCCTACTGTAAGCGAAAAAATGCCTCCGTATTGACCCGCTTCATCTCCAGAACTTTTAGCGAAATAGGAACGGCTATGACTCATATTTTGCCCACTAACAAAAACTCTACTCGCCGTATTTTTCACATCACGGCTAAAGGCTTTGTTAGGGTAAGCAACGGGGATCCGTTCGTCTCCGGTCATATTGACGCTGATGGTATTTAACACACCGCCGCTTCGAGCATGCACCGCAGATTTTCCATTTATGAAAACAGGCATTTAATTATTATAATTTAATTTATATAAATAGCAAATTCTATTGACTAATACCTCAGTGAAAAACCATACGATTTCTAGGCTAATCCTTATTATCTATCACAAGTTTGCCGTGGGTCTCTTTTAATAGAGCCGCCAATACCACACTCAATATAAGTGCAATAGGAATAACCAGCATGGCATAACGATAATCACTAGCCGAGTAATGAGGCACCCCATTAACCATCACACCATTCCAACGATAATCTAACATGTAACCTATAATCGGCTGAAAAAAGACCCCCCCCAGCATCACCATGCCGTTTGTGACCGCAATAGCTGTACCCGCAGCATTAATAGGACTGGACTCCCGCCCTACAGCGAAAACAATCACTTGGGCGCTATAAGACGCACTCGCAAAAAAGAGTAAAGTACAAACCAACGATCGAGGTAAACCTGGCACATAGATAATCACCAGGAACAGCACTGTAGCGGCGGCTCCGCCAAACATCATGGGTAAACAACGCCGACGTATCTTATCGGAGATATAGCCATTGATTGGCGCTCCGATAGTAAAGCCTAAAAACATAGCAGAGATGGCTAAAGCAGAGTCCTCTGCTCGAAAACCGTATACACTCTGGAAAAAGGGATTACCCCACAACTCAGCAAAGGCTGTGGTGGGCAAATAAAGTAAGCAACCGATTCCTCCATTAATCCAAATTTGGGGATTGGTTAAAATTTTCCATAAGCTGAGTAATATGCTTTTAAAATCCAGGGCATCTCTTTCGTCTAACTCCTCAGCTTCTCGGCTACCATCACGAATGAATAAAAGCAAAATAATGGCTAAAATCACCCCTAGCGCCGCCGCTAGCACCATTGTTTTTTCCCAACCAATATCTTCGACTAGGACTGTCAGGCCAATTTCACCAAACATGGCACCCACAGTCCCTAGGGCAGAGGTCAAACCTGAGACCATTGCAAAACGCTCTGGAGGCAACCAAATTGTCGCAAGTTTCAAAACCCCAACAAAGGCAAAAGCCGAGCCAAAGCCCATCAGGAAGCGACCAAAACCTACGATAATTAAATTGTGAGAAGAGGCAAATAAGTAAGAACCTACGGCACAGATAAGACAAGCAATACTCAGCAACCGCCTTGGCCCGTAGTGATCCATCAATACACCAACCAATAATTGGGCGGGTGCATATGCATAGTAATAAAAAGCCACCAAATTACCAAAAGAACCGGCACTAATTTTAAACCATGTCATGAGTTGAGTGGTCATCACATTAGGAGCAATTCTTAAGAAATACTCATAGGTATAAAACATTGCACCAAGACCACAAATTAACCAAGGAAACCATTTATGGCTGGATCGAGAAGACTGAGACATTGGGTTTACCATACAAAAAGCCTTAAATTAACTCAATAGCGCGATAATCACGAACAAAAAAGGGTGCTACCAGAGCACCCTTTACTATTTGAATAAAAAACAATTGATTACCAGAAACGAACATTTGTTCGATTACTTCTCATCCTGGGACGTTTCATCCCGAGAACGGCTACGACTTCGACTGCCAAAGCGGCGGTTATATTTTTCAATGTTACCTGCGGTATCAACAACTTTATGTTTACCCGTGTAAAATGGATGGCAACTTGAACACACATCTAGATGCAAATCTTCACCCCTTGTGGAGTGAATCTTCATAGTATGACCACAACTACAAGTTGCGGTTATTTCGTGATATTTTGGATGAATCTCTGGTCTCATAGCCAAATCCTTAAATTTCTTTCACATCTGCAATAACGTGTAATTTGAACAGAACATGAAACGTTACACAACTAAGTGAGGGGATAATAGCGAATAAATCCCGACTGATCAAGCAATGATTATAAATTGAACTGAGCAATCACCGGAGCATGATCCGAAGGACGCTCCCAGCCCCTGGGATCTTTATCAATTGCACACCCAATACACCGATCGGTTAATGCTTGGGACGTCAAAATATGATCAATCCGTAGCCCCCTGTCTCCACGGAATGCCGCTGTACGGTAATTCCACCAGCTAAATATTTCACCTTCTTCAAACAGGCGAAATGTATCGGTAAATCCTTCACTCAATAATTGTTGGAAAGCCTCTCTCTCTGGAGCACTCACTAACACTTGGCCCTCCCATTTCTTTGGATCATAAACATCTCTATCCTCGGGAGCAATATTAAAATCACCTAAAATTAAATAATTAGGATATTTTTTCATCTCTTTTTTCACAAAAGCGGTCACTTTATCTAACCAATCTAATTTATAGATATATTTATCCGAATCCACTGTGGCCCCATTAGGTACATATAGATTTAATATCCGGATATCACCGATAGTGGCACCTAAGATCCGACGTTGAGGATCAGCCAAATTAGGAACATCACTGATGACATCCTCCGCAGGCGTGCGACTCAAAATAGCGACTCCATTGTAGCTTTTTTGACCGAAATAAGTCGCCTGATAGCCAACTCCTTCAATAGCTTCCAAAGGAAAATTATCATCCACGGTTTTGGTTTCTTGTATTGCCAGCACATCAGGCTGAGCAGTCTCAAGCCATTGGAGAATATGCGGCATGCGTACACGAATTGAATTGACATTCCAGGTCGCAATTTTGTAGGAATTTGCCATAAATCGGCTCTCTAGTTACTTCGTTTAATGGGAAGATAAATACCTTCAGAAAAATCTGAGAAATAATTATCCAAATCAGGATGAATAATTTGCTCTCCGGATAAATCAGGTTCTAGATTTTGTTCTGCCACATAGGTGTTATGCACCGAATTATGGACAATAACATGGTACCAGGGTTTATCTTTAGGGGGACAACTTAACGCCATCATTTCATACCAATCTTCGGAACCTTGAAAAATCGGATCCACATCAATAACAACGCCTCGATAATCGAACAGCTTGTGATGAATCGGTTGACCTATTCTAAATCTCGCTCTGAAATCACTCATAGGGCGTCCTCTGTACCGCTAACAAGGTATATTGGGGCAAAGTGCCAGACACTGCTGTGAAAAATTGGCTATACTTGCCCCTAACAGGGACTCATTATAGGGTACTTTATAACCCTAAACAACGGAGCAAGTAGGCGTACATGGAAGAAAAACGTCAATCCATTCATGGCCAATGGTCATCTCGCTGGGCTTTCATTCTCGCCGCAACAGGGGCCGCGGTGGGGTTAGGGAATGTCTGGAAATTTCCCTATGTCACCGGTCAAAACGGCGGTGGGATCTTTGTGCTCATCTACCTTGCCTGTATGATCCTCATCGGGATCCCTCTCATGATTGCTGAAATCACCCTGGGCCGTTGTGGCCGCCAAAATCCTGCTTTTGCAATGAAAACCATCGCACAAGAAAATGGCATCAGTCAACGCTGGAGGTGGGCTGGAGCCATGATGATATGGGTGGGTCCATTAATTTTAACCTATTACTGTGTGATTGCTGGCTGGACACTCGCCTATGTTTTCAAAGCGGGGCGCGGTTTATTTCACGGAATCGATGCTCAGCAAAGCAAAATGATTTTTGAATCACTCATTGCAAGTCCAGGTTCCTTACTCTTTTGGCACAGTGTCATTATGGTTATGACAGTCATTGTGGTTGCCAGGGGCATTGAGAAAGGCATCGAAAAAACCGTCAACGTGATGCTTCCTACAATGCTAGTGCTACTCTTAACGCTCGTTATTTATGGCATGAAAAGTGGTTATTTCATGGAAACTCTCCATTATCTTTTCGCACCAGATTTCAGTGAATTAACATCAAGCGGCATTTTGGTTGCCATGGGCCAAGCATTTTTCTCCCTAAGCTTAGCCACGGGAACCATTATGATGTACGGTGCTTACCTACCTCGGGATGCTTCTGTTGCTAGCACAGCCGTTGTCATAACATTAGCCGATACCGGAGTTGCCTTGTTAGCCGGGTTGGCGATTTTCCCCATTGTTTTTGCTAATCACCTGGAAGTAGGCTCGGGGCCTGGGCTGATTTTTATGACATTACCCATTGCCTTTGGGCAAATGCCTTATGGCAGCTTTTTCGCTATTTTATTTTTTCTCATGCTGGTCTTTGCCGCATTCACGTCAACCATTTCCCTTTTAGAGCCTGCGGTGGCTTTTTTAATCGAAGCAAAACATTTTTCCCGTAAGCAAGCCGCTATCACCACGGGTTTTTGTGTTTGGCTCGCCGGGTTTGGCACCATATTTTCATTCAATATCGGTAAAAATTTCCAACTATTTGGCTATGATTTTTTTGGTTTACTCGATTATTTGACCGCTAACCTAATGCTACCGCTTGGGGGCTTTTTCATTGCCGTATTCACAGCTTGGCGAATGAAAAAAGCCTTCCTCCGCCAGGAAATGCAACTCCATAATGGTCTATTTTTTCAAGGATGGTATATCATTTTACGCTATATCTCCCCCATCTGTATCCTCATTGTATTTGCTAAGGCATTGAAAATAATATAAATAATAAAAAAACTAAACGATTTTTAGACAACAGCCTATTCTCTATAGTATAATTGCTAGTCAAATTCTTATTTTGGATAAAAAACGTGGAAACCTTTGAAACCTTAGGGGTTCAACCCCTTATACAGACGACTTTGTGTGAACTTGGCTATGAAGCCCCAACAGCCATCCAGGCCCAAAGCATACCGAAACTACTTGAGGGTAGAAATATCCTTGCTCAAGCTCAGACCGGAACAGGAAAAACCGCAGCCTTTGCCTTGCCCATTCTTAACTCACTCATTGATCCCGTCTCAGGTCAATTAAGTCGAACCTCCGGACCACGTGCTATTGTACTGACACCCACCCGGGAGCTTGCGATCCAAGTAGCTGAAGCATTCCAAAGCTACGCGAAAAAACTCAAGGGCTTTCATGTGCTGCCCATTTACGGTGGCCAAGATTTCCGTCTCCAACTCAAAGCATTGAAACGAGGGGTTCATGTCATTGTAGGCACCCCAGGACGCATGATGGATCATTTGCGTAAAAAAACCATTATCGGAACCCATATGGAAACCATCGTACTCGATGAAGCCGATGAAATGTTGAACATGGGATTTCTCGAAGATGTGGAATGGATCTTAGAACAACTACCTACTATCAAACAAACTGCTCTTTTTTCCGCAACCATGCCCCATTCCATTATTAAAGTTGCCAATAAATACCTGAAAGACCCACACAAAATACAGATCCAATCAAAAACCAACACCGTCGAATCTATCAAGCAATTTTATACCATGGTTTCCCATCACAAAAAACTTGATGTATTATCACGATTTTTGGATGTAGAGCAAGTAGATGCTGCCATTATCTTTACACGCACGAAAAATGCATCGTCAGAACTTGCAGAAAAATTACAAGCACGTGGGTATTCAGCAGATGCCATCAATGGTGATATGAGTCAAGACTTACGGGAAAAAGTTATCACTCGACTCAAGCGAGGCACCATTGATATTGCTGTTGCAACCGATGTGGCCGCCCGAGGCATTGATGTAAAACGTGTCAGTCATGTCTTCAATTACGATATCCCTCACGATCCTGAATCCTATATTCATCGCATCGGGCGAACCGGACGAGCAGGCCGTGAAGGGAGTGCTTTTTTGTTTGTGACGCCTAAAGAACGACGCATGCTAGGGGATATTGAGCGCGCCACAAAACAACCGATTAAAGCTATCGAGCCACCCACAAAATCTGAACTTGTGAAAAAACGCCAAGAAAAATTTTCTGCGCAAATTATTGACGTACTCAATACAGAAAAACTCCATACTTACCGAGAACTCATTGAAAAAATTGTTCATGAACATGAATCCTCTGAGTTAGATATCGCTGCGGCTTTAGCTTATCTTGCACAAAAAACCAATGCGTCTGAAGATGAAGCAGAGATCATTGAGCTACCCCGCGGCCAAGAGAGGAGCAGAGGTGCTAACAAACGTTCCCGAGAATCTTCACGACAACAAGGTTCCCGAGAATCTTCACGGCAACAAGGTTCCCGAGATGGCTTTGAAGAAGGTATGACCCGATGTCGAATTGCCGTAGGCCGAGAGCAAGACATACAACCAGGCAATATCGTAGAATTTATTGCAAAGCATGGAAAAATTAGTGGCCGCAATATCGGAAAAATCCGCATCCTTAAAGATCACAGTTTAGTGGATCTTGAAGATTCTGTTGCTGACAAAGTCATTGATCTTGTCTATCACTGTGAACTAAAACAATGTGAACTACGCATAGCGAAACTATCAGAATCTCCTCGAAAACCTCGGAAAAAAGAATTCAAGCATTCGAAAAAATCAGCAAATCCCGCTAGCAAAGGCAAGAGCAGGAAACCCATAAAACCCAAAAAAACAGATAAAAAATATAAAGAGACAGCGCGCTAGGAAGCTAAAGGGTTCTGCTTGTGTTAAAATGCATTCGATTTAATATTTAGATATTTTCTAGTATTAAATCGGATGACATTATTTGAATTATGTGGCATTCCGTATTTAACCTAATTATATTGGAGAAAAAAAATGTTTAGTTCTTTTTTTAGCCTGAAACCAAAACTTCCAGATCAAATCCATAGTATCTACCTTATCAAAGTAGATAACGAGCGGCCGTGGGCAGAGAATACGGGCTTCGGGGAGGCACTTTATAGCGGTCTTTTTTACTCGCCTGCTCCAAATCTAGACTATGCAACCTATTATCCTGCTTCGAATTCAACTTCTGAGGAGACACAAGAAGGTATCATCGTCTGGTTACCTAAAGGCACCGAACCCCCTTTGAAGACTTTTGAAGAGCTAGAACCACTCGTTAATCGTAGAAATAGGGTTCAATCTATATATGATCTAAGAGATCATAAGAATGGCATGTATTATGACGAAGACTGGAGAAAAGTGGATCGTAGAGAAAAAGCTTGCCTTGAAAATTTAGCAGATTCATATATAAACCCTTTTTCCGGCGCCAGAATGTGAGCGGATAAACAGGGAAATCTTTCGTTCATCCTGTTTCCTAGTGAAGTATTACCACTACCCTAGCATTTAGTCATTTATTGGTCTATTATGAAAATTGAGTGACCAACACTCAATTTTCATGGAATTAAAGATATGATTGTTAATAGAATCAATTGGTTAGAAAAAATAGAATTTTTATTTTCTGTGACTCCTTTGGTCTGCATCCTTGGGCCGAGGCAATGTGGTAAGACAACTTTAGCGAGGGAATACCTCAAAACCCTCTCAGGGCCTGTGCATTACTTTGACTGTGAAAATCCACAAGATCTAACCAGCTTAGAATCACCTCTTCTTACTCTATCATCCCTTAATGGGATCATTGTCATCGATGAGGTACAAAACTTACCTGAAATTTTCCCTATTCTTCGAGTGCTTGCTGATCAAGAAGACTTTGATGGAAAATTTTTAATTCTAGGTAGCGCTTCTCGTGATTTGTTACGCCAATCGTCAGAAACTCTTGCGGGAAGAATTAGTTATTTAGAGTTAACGCCGTTAAGTGCTACGGAAGTCGATGGATTACAAAAATTGTGGATCCAAGGAGGATACCCTAATGCTTTCCTAAACTCTGGAGAGAAAAGTATGGCATGGCGGCAAGGATACATTACAACTTATTTAGAAAAAGATATTCCGAACCTCGGGATCAATATTCCTCCTCGAACGTTAAGGCGCTTCTGGATGATGTTGACTCATTATCATGGGCAAATTTTCAACGCCTCTGAAATCGGAAAATCATTGGGCGTTGCGCATACTACCGCACGTCATTACTTAGATATATTAACCAGTACCTTTATGATCCGTGAATTAGAACCTTGGTATGAGAATATTGGCAAACGGCAAGTGAAATCACCTAAAGTTTATTTTCGCGACAGTGGTATTTATCACGCATTGTTGGGTATAGATAATTATCAATCTATTTTGCGCCACCCCAAATTGGGCGCATCTTGGGAAGGCTTTGCGTTAGAGGAAATTTTACGCTATCACAAAGTCAATCAGGAAGAAGCATTTTTTTGGAGTGTGCATAACCAGGCAGAGTTGGATTTACTATTGTTTAAGGATACAAGGCGTTTAGGTTTTGAATTTAAGTATGCAGATGCTCCACGCCTCACAAAATCCATGGTGAGTGTATTGGAGATGCTTAAACTTGATGAACTTACTGTTGTTTACCCAGGTAAAAAAAACTATAAGCTAACTGAAGAAATTCAGTGCGTGGGGTTAGACAATTTCCTGCAATCCTGATGCACCCATCTATAGGTGACATTTTTTTACTATGCCACAAAGTTTAGATAACCTTGTTCTCGCCAACTCAAAACCTCTTGTAATATTTTTTCTGTAGCGTTACAATGCCTTCAGCAAGGACAGATTTCTACATGCACGAATGCCGAGCTTTGCAAAAAATAAAAATATATTCCCTATCAAGTAAAGTTCTTTATATTGGTTACTGGATTTCTCATAAGGATTAAGGAGAACGTGTTATGCACCGTAACAAACCAGAAAGATTATCAGCGGGAAGTCTTTTTGACGAATTAAACAAGCCCTCCCTTAATAAGGGCAGAATTAATTACATATTAAATAGTATCGCAAATTCTGCATTGTTGCATGTTAGTCTCAGTTATCGAGGTGATCAAAATCTTACTCCCTGACTCACCATTCCAGGGCACAATCACAATGTTAAATACCTAGACTTGCTAGCATCTTACAATCCAAATGTAGAGGATGTTGATAGCGATGGTGATAATGGCTTTAATTTATCTTGTCAGAAAATTGCAAATAATGACGTTACTAATGCGCAGGAGATCGCAAAATGGTTCTACAAAAAACAACCCCGTTGTATCAATACAATAAACCGTTTTGGGCAAAATTCTTTATTTTTAGCCCTAGAATAATTAATGCTAAATCAAGATCTATCTGCTCCTCTGACGACTAAGATAGCACAGAAAAAATTTATTCAATGGTTATTTTTAGATTTAGGGACCCCTTTGCTCATTGAACCTAGCACACAAGAAGTAAAACAAACAAAAGACAAAACAGCCATTGAAATCGCAACGGATGAATCCCTGAATTGGATAAGTGAATGTATTATTAATACCATTAAAAAAGGTGAGAGTGCCATTCTAAAAAGAATGATTTTTAAACAAAATATTCTTGCTCCTCAAAATAAAAATTTATATAAAAATTTTCTAAATGGGAAAAATTACTTAGTTGAAATCGCCTCAAACCAGCTTAAGTTGGATTGCTTAGCATTACTTTCCTGTGCAGGACTAAAAATAGATGATTCAAAACTGAGTCACCTGAATTGCGAAAAATTAACGAGCAAAAAGAAATCTCTTCTCTCTACAGAACATATTTTAATGCCAAAAACAGTCCATACGCTGATACAGCACTCTCACTCACCTCAATTAAATTCCACCAGCGCGCAACAATCAACAGCGACAATTAATAAAATTAATACCGCCTATCGAGCGTTATATGCCATTACTGAGTTTAAACCCATTATGGATCTAATTGCTTTGGCTAGTGAAGGGATCGATAGGCTTGGAGAAAATCGTGATCAAAAAATTTTACACGATCTTAACCTAGGATCTATCTACAAAACAAATTTAGAGCTATATTTTGAAACAAAACAGCCAACCTTAGGTAGCATGTACTTTACCAAAGAACAATGTTATGCGAATACCGTGGGTCTCGAGTGCTCCTCAGAAGGCTCTCTTTATATTGCATTTGACAACAATATGATTGAAATGCAATGCAATGCACCATTATCCACGAGATGGTTCACTATGTTTGCCAAGAAATCTATGGGAACAGGGGCATGCCTTACAAAGAAAATGATACACAAAAAAAATCTGCGTTTTTAAATTTAACAGCAGAATTGAAGTCAACTCTCAGTCAATCTTCAACAGCCCGTTATGACTGTTTTAAAGGCATGTATTCTGATGCATACGAAAAAGAGGACCATTTACCTGAATTTATTTCACGCTTAGCAGAGTGGTGGCAACTTAATCATTCCATTATTCATGTTAAAAACAGTTTCGATGATAGATTAAAAAATATATTTATGGATTTTATTCAAGACGTAGGAGGTTACCTCATTGAGAGAAAATGTATATTAAACGATTTGAAAATTAAATTTGAAGAATTAAGCAACAAATATAATGGCTTAAAGAAAAAGAAAAAGTTACTGAAAAATAATTATGAAGCACAAATCGAACTTATAGTAAGAACCTGGGAGAGTAAAAGCAGCGTTTTAGAGTCTAAACTCGTTAATTTAGAAAACAGCCATCAGCAGGAAATTGAAAAAATCAATCAAGAGCTTCTTACAGCTCAAGAAGCGCTTCAAGCTATCATAACAAAATATGAGGGTAGGCAAGAAGAGGGTAACAACAGAAAGTCAAATACTAAACGTGGCTCTGTCACTAAGCAGAATAAGCATTACCAAACTTCACAAGTTACCATTATAAATAGCCCTAACACTACATTTCATCAAAGTGGGATATTCAGGCATTGTGAGATATTTCAGAACTGCGACATTAGCATTCCAAACGTTCAGGAGGTTACATTTTACGGAAACAGGACAGTCATCAGAAATGGCTGCATACCTACCCGACCTACCATCAGTGCAGAAAAAGTTGTAACTACAGAAAAAACCCATGAAAAAACAGCTGAACCCCCAATTGAAACTCTTAGTCAAAACCCGCAACCTAAAGCTTCTCAACTCATCATGAAATATTCTCCGCTTTATAAAAAAAGTGAAAGCATACTAGAAACTAATTGGAGTTATGAAGAGCTAAAATCATTATTTAGCAATAATCGCGTATGCATAGATCTTTGGAATGAGAGAGTCGCATCATTGCGTCAATTTGAGCAAGGCGACTCATTATCTAAGCTGGAACTAGAAAATTTAAAAAAATATTTTAGTTTATGGCTTAAAGAATTTGACAAAATGTATGCATTATCGACTGCTTTACGCAAGAAAACCCAAGACTTTATCAAACTTGCGTTGCAGATACTGGTCGAGGGTAAGCCCTTGGAGGAAAAAATTTCCGAAATTCGTTCCACCCCATCAATGGGTTAATTTAAGCACCTACAAAAGGAAATAACAACAATTAATCAGCAAATGCAAATAAGAAATGCATCCATATTGCAGCTATCCAAAAAGCCATCGCCTAAAAATCAAGTAGAAATCCTTACGTTATTGCTAGAACTGAATCAAACAGTCTGTGAATTACAAATAAAACAAAGCTGTAATTAGAGTCGTTTTACGATGATTGAAGAACGATTGGCTGACTTAGAGATGTTACAGCAGCATCAACTCTATCAACAAAAATTTGAAAAATCATTAGAGGGCAACGATCCTTCCATTAAGTTTTTTTACTTTCGTTTTTCTCAATACTTTGGTCGTTTACTCCGAGCCGCAGAATTATCCTCAGCAGGATTAAAATTAAACCCCAGCTTAACAGAAATAGGATTACAAAATTTAATTCCTCTCGGTGACTTAGTTATCAATATGGCGTCTACGGGTATTACTTTGGGTACCGGTATTCCCATGCCCTCACTACCTTTGTTTAGTGTGCTAGGCACTGTCAGCAGCGCATTGCATCGCCGTTGGCGCGGTAACCTCTATAAAACGGCTGCTGAACATCTAGGGCAACCCACCGCGAATGAGCAGTTTGTGGTGTGCCTGAGCATGTATTTATGTCAAAGAACCATTCTTAAACTTAACCGAAGACGGTGTTGAATATGCCGCTCAAGGCATGAGTTTATTGTTGTTTCGGATGTTGCAATACGGCTATGTTGATGATACTTCAGAGTTATCTGTTATCGAGCAGCTGTTATCCAAAATGCGTTTAGCTGTTCTCGATAGCAATACCAACGTGGGGCGGCTGTTAGATTTTGGCGGTAAAACCTTTGGCGGACGGTTTGAGTTACCCGAATTTTTTGCTAACACAAAGTTACCCCTGCGCAACAAACAGGATGGTAAATCTCATTGGACATTACAGAGTATGATAACAAAAACAGGGTTGCGCATAACAGATGCCAGCGGCAATGATGATTATCATCACTATGAGATTTGCTGTTTGCAGCATCAAGGACATAGCAATGCGAAAACAACTCCTATTTCTAACATAACTCGTTATGGTTACCAAACAATAACATGGGGAATGCGCGAACTTATTTTAAAACACACACAACGTCAACACTGGTGTATGATGCCTATCACCTTGGGATTCACACCACCACAGCCATTCTTTGAGACACCCAAAAACACATTCCACAAAAAACGTAAGCCCGTACCACTTCAACCACAGTCTGTAGCATCGCCAACACAGACTCCTTCTCCCAATACACAACCCTATAACAGTGCGGCTCATGACGGTATATATAGTCAATCGGCAGCACAGGCAATGAAGCCGCGTAGCCCATTTTCCTAAGATAAAGCAGCACAGTAGGGGTGGGTTGTTGGGTGCTCATGAATATCAGCTTTTTGCCCCGTCCAGTGGGCTTTTTATCTTTAAGTAGAGGCGATTTTTGCAGATCTATCTTAAGATTTTCCCCCTACCGCCCACGTGCTGCGGCTTGTCCGCAGCATCCAAGAATAAACGGTGATATTCGTGTCGATCTCTCAGGGCTTGTCCGCAGCATCCAAGAAAAAATGGTGATATTCGTGTCGATCTCTCAGGGCTTGTCCGCAGCATCCAAGAAAAAATGGGGGAATTCGTGTCGATCGCTCAGTATTTGGTCGCATTCCCGACTAAAACGCAAGCAATTGCAGAATAGTCCTGACTTTTCTGCAATTCGGTTCGTAATAGTCATAATGAACCGGGTGCAGGTTGTAAAAAATCTTCGTCAAGAGCGCATGGTAGGTTCCATCGCAATCAGACAAGTTATTAACTACTTGTCTGAACTTTGGCTATGAATATACCCAACTATAACCGAGATGCCTTATGCAAAAAGAAGATCACCGGTTCGGAGCTTGCAATAATATTACCGCTCCCATCAACAATTTGCGCAAACACACGATGCTCTCCTCGCAATATGCCTGTTAGTTGCACCATGGTTGCTTCTTGAGATTGGCCTTGCTTTTTATCATCAATAAAAATTTCTAAAGTATCTCCCGACTGTAATCCTGGAACCACAGAGACCGCCACACTAAGATTACCTTGATTATCCCAAATAGTTTCCTCAGGAGAAGGCTGTACAATAGTAATGGTTTCGTATGCTTGACGATCATTATCTTCTGATGGCAAATCATCCACAGGCGCGCGTTCAGGAATTTCACTAACACGATAAGTTTGTGTTGGTTGTAGGGTAATTTCTTCTGCATTGTTTCCAGGGGAATCAGAAAAAACAACATTACCATCACCATCAACAGACTTATATACCTTTACTCCGGCAATCCCTTGGGTTGCAAAAATAACAATAAATAACAACCAACACCATCTCTGCATCACAACACCTTCGCTATAGGTATGATTACAAACTATAATACATTTCAAATTCCACCGGATGAGTAATCGAGCCTACTCGACGCACTTCTTCACGCTTTAATCCGATATAAGCATCAATTAAATCATCACTAAACACACCACCTGCTGTAAGAAAACTACGATCAGCGTCCAATGCATCCAAGGCCACTTCTAAGCTGGGTGCCACTGTTTGCACATCAATAAGTTCTTCTGGAGGCAAATCATAGAGATCTTTTTCCATGGGATCCCCGGGGTGAATTTTATTTTGAATGCCATCGATCCCCGCCATCAGCATTGCAGCAAACGATAGGTAAGGATTAACTGTGCAATCAGGAAAGCGCACTTCAATACGTCTTGCAGCAGGATTAATCACTTGAGGAATGCGAATCGCAGCTGATCGGTTACTTCCAGAGTAAGCTAAGAGTACAGGCGCTTCAAACCCAGGGATCAAACGTTTATAACTATTAGTTGAACCATTAGTAAAAGCATTCAACGCTCGGGCATGTTTAATGATTCCCCCAATATAGTAAAGCGCCGTATCTGACAATCCCGCATATTGCTCCCCTGCAAATAAATTTTTGCCATCTTTAGCAATGGATTGATGGCAATGCATGCCACTACCATTATCACCAACCAAAGGTTTCGGCATAAAAGTCACTGTTTTACCGTACGTATGAGCAACATTTTGTACCACATATTTATAGACTAAAATTTCATCCGCTTTTTTAGTTAACGTATTAAATCGCGTGGCAATTTCATTTTGATTGCCTGTAGCAACTTCATGATGATGTGCTTCTACAATAAGTCCCATTTGCTCCATGATATCACACATTGACGAACGGATATCTTGAGATGAGTCCACCGGGGGAACAGGAAAATATCCCTGTTTCACGCCGGGCCTATGACCCGTATTGCCTCCGTCGAATTTACGATCAGAATTCCAAATCCCTTCTGCTGAGTCCACTTCATAAGAAGCACCTCGAATATCAATTCTCGAACGCACATCATCAAAAATAAAAAATTCGGGTTCCGGGCCAAAATAACAAGTATCAGCAATACCCGATGCTGCCAAATATTCCTCGGCTCTTTTTGCGCAAGCTCGGGGAGATCGATTATAGGGGAGTAAGGTCGTAGGTTCTGCAATATCGCAAAGAATATTCAGTGTTTTTGCTTGGAAAAAAGGATCTTCAACGGCTGTATCAGGATCGGGCATCAGCACCATGTCAGATTCATGAATACTTTTAAATCCTTGTATAGATGACCCATCAAATAGTTTACCTTCGGTAAAAAAACTATCATCAATTTGGCTAGCCGGTAGGGTGATATGCTGCTCTTTACCCAATAAATCGATAAAACGTAAATCGATATACCGGATAGCTTGTTCTGATATTAATTTTTTAATGCGCTCTGACATAGATACCTCACCATAATGAAGGGCTAAACTGTGAAGACCGTATCATACTCTTTTCAATTGAATTCGTTAAGCACCAGAGCCAGGCTTTCGAATATAATTCCGTCCCCCAAGATTGTAGTAGCGCATTCCAGGTCGTCTCTGGTTCCACGGCCTCCCAGCAATGGGAGCTGGTTGGAACATCTTTTGCCTATCTTTAGGTTTTTTGAGGTTATTCTCAGGCTCAGCTTTTCCTTTGCTTAGAACCTTCTTTAAAATTTTTACAGCAAAACTATGTCGGTAGAATTTTTTTTGGTTCGCTCCTAACGCTATTTTGCTCGTACGAATTTTTAAGTTCAAAGAATCATTGCATTTTTTATGCCTATCAGATTGAAATTTAAAGGCAAGACTGGCAAGTAAGCAACCAAATGCAACAATTTTAAAAACCAACGCTAAGGCCATAACCCCAGACCAAATGGCCGCAGGAACGGCTAATATTGGAAAAACCGGGGCCAATGTAATTAAAAATAATTCCGTGATAGTTAGTGCTGGCAACACGGTAGCAGCAATGGTTTTCGTCGCATAGTAGCTATATCGGTCAAATTTCAAACGTTTTTTAGATATTTTTTTCGCTTCACACTTGCGAATATATTGTTCCTGGCGATATATTTCTTCCCGATGGACAAGCACAATTTTATCATGGCGCTTTTTTTTCAATCGCACTAAGTGCTTAAATTTCTTGTCATCGATAGCACTGCCCATTTCATTGCATAAATCATCAGCATATTTGCTAATAAGTGCTTCGTTAGTATAATATTTGCGGTCAAATTTCTCATACTTACGATCAATTTCACGCATGTATAAAGAGAGTGAATTGTAATAACTCCATACATTGCCAGCATCAGAATTGGCAATAAGAAACCGATGAACACACGACTCGCGATGCTTTTTATCGTTTTGAACTCTAGGCATAAACACTCATTTTTATCGGACTTATTTATGGCTAGATTATATACATAGTGAAGTGGAAAATAAAGCACTTAATGGATTAATTTTCCGGGGGAAGTGGTTATTATTAAACCATTATCGCTGACTTCTTCTTGTACTCTTGCCAGGGCGCTGGCGCTCCCTGTCTCGGTCCACAGTTCCAACGCATCTAAAGGTGATAATATTTGCGCATTTTTATCAAAACTACGAAACGTATGGAGTACATCCATCAAAGCAACAAAATCTTCACAAAGAGCATGATAGAGTGGTGACAGGCCATTATCTGCCAAATCTGATAACACCCAATAGGCACTTTGACCCAATTTAACAAAATAACTCACTCGCACTCGTCGATTTAGCGCAAGTCCTGGAAATAAACCGGAGAACAACAAGCACTTATCCCCCACATCTCGCAACGCTATTTGGCGTCTCTTCCCCGTATTTTGCTGGCTTTCTAGGTACTCTAACGCAAGCACAGAGCTTGCCAGGTGGTTTTTTTTTGTATAACGCATCAGTAAAAAAACCAAATAACTCTCAAGATCTTCTGAAAGATGAACCCCACTAGCATAAATCGCCTCATTGACGAGCATATGCCATTGAGCTGTGGATGTAGGTTGTAAAATTAAAGAATCCATACATACCTCAAGTTGTTACACTTATAAGCATAGTCAAGGTTCCTCAGACAGGCTATAATTTAACGTAAATTCGTTGTATGCATTAGCAATATTATTGTGCTTTCGACAGAATGATTAAGTAAACCTTAAAAATACAGGAAATAACAGTGACCCATAACTTGAGAAATATTGCCATTATCGCTCACGTCGATCATGGCAAAACTACCCTAATTGACAAACTTTTACAGCAATCAGGTACGCTGTCTTCCCACGGCCAATCCGCTGAACGAGTCATGGATAGCAACGCCTTAGAAAAAGAGCGCGGCATTACCATCTTATCAAAAAACACAGCCCTTACATGGCGTGACTATCGGATCAATATTGTTGACACCCCTGGCCATGCGGATTTTGGTGGAGAAGTCGAACGTGTTCTGTCCATGGTAGACTCGGTATTGCTCCTAGTCGATGCGGTGGATGGGCCTATGCCTCAAACACGATTTGTCACACAAAAAGCTTTCGCCCAAGGTTTAAATCCTATCGTTGTTATTAATAAAATTGATCGTGATGGTGCAAGGTGCGATTGGGTAATAGAGCAAGTTTTTGATCTCTTCGATAATCTGGGCGCGACCGATGAGCAATTGGATTTTCCTATCGTCTACGCCTCCGCTTTAGAAGGGGTAGCAACCTTAGAATTAGATCAGCCCAAGGATAATATGGATGCCCTTCTCGATGTCATTATTGATAAAGCACCAGCCCCTGAAGTCAATATCGAAGGCCCTCTGCAAATGCAGATCAGTACCTTGGACTATTCTAGCTATGTGGGGGCAATTGGTATTGGGCGAATCACTCGTGGAAAAATCAAAACCAACATGCCCGTAACCGTTGTCGATGCAGACAATGACTCTCGCAATGGTAAAATATTACAAGTTTTCACCTATATGGGACTTGATCGTATTGAAGCCAATGAAGCCTCTGCGGGAGATATTATCGCAATTACAGGCATTGAAGGTTTAAGCATCTCCGATACAATTTGTGATAGAGAGCATGTGGAAGCCTTACCCTCCCTCTCTGTAGACGAACCAACCGTTACCATGACATTTCAAGTCAACAACTCTCCGTTCGCAGGAAAAGAAGGAAAATATTTAACAAGTCGCCAAATTAAAGAACGTCTAGATAGGGAACTTATTCACAATGTTGCCTTACGCGTGGAGCCAGGTGATGGACCCGATAAATTTCGAGTATCCGGTAGAGGAGAATTACATTTATCGATCCTCATTGAAACCATGCGTCGAGAAGGCTACGAACTTGGCGTCTCTCGCCCAGAAGTCATCATTAAAGAAGTGGATGGACAAATGGCCGAACCTCATGAGTTACTCACGGTGGATATTGAAGAAGCCCATCAAGGTGCCATCATGGAACAGCTAGGCAGCAAAAAAGGTGATCTTAAATCCATGCAAAGTGATGGTAAAGGCCGCACACGATTGGATTATGTGATCCCCACTCGTAGCCTTATCGGTTTTCATACAGACTTTCTCACTATTACCTCTGGCACGGGCATCATGCACCATCTGTTCGATCATTACGGTCCGATAAAAGGCGGCAAAATCACCAGCCGGAGCAGCGGTGTCTTGGTTGCAAATGGTTCTGGCACAACCACAGCCTTTGCCCTTTGGAATCTGCAAGAGCGAGGGCGCATGATTGTGGGGCCTCAATTTGACTTTTATGAAGGCATGATTATTGGTATTCATACCCGCGACAATGATTTAGTCGTCAATCCCAGTAAAGCTAAGCAATTAACAAATATCCGTGCGGCAGGAACTGACGAGAGCATTAATTTAACCCCAGCGATTAACTTCAGTCTGGAGCAAGCGTTGGAATTTATTGAGGATGATGAATTAGTTGAAGTCACTCCAAAAAATATTCGCATTCGCAAAAAATTTCTCAAGGAACATGAGCGTAAAAGGGCATCCAGGAACTAGCCATGCTGACATATTACCCATCATTAAAACCCAACCGCCTTTTTACATTGGCGGTTGATAAACCTCACATCCTTCATGGTGAAGAGTCTGGCAATCCCAATGGTTTGCCCGTTCTGGTGGTTCATGGGGGGCCTGGAGCAGGCTCTGATAATAATGCCCGACGGTTTTTTGATCCAGATATCTATCGGATCATTATGTTTGACCAGCGAGGAGCAGGGAAGTCCACACCCCATGCAACCCTTGAAGGTAATCATACTGAAGCGCTAGTTGCTGACATGGAAGCCCTTCGAAACCATTTAAATATTGATCAATGGATCTTATTTGGTGGCTCCTGGGGCAGCACATTAAGTTTAGTGTATGCCGAAGCGTTTCCTGAAAATGTGATGGCACTCATTTTGCGAGGTATTTTTTTAGGTCGCGATGAAGACATTGATTGGCTATATCAAAAATCCATACGTTCCATTTTTCCAGACTATTGGCAAGATTTCATGAAACCCTTAGCAGCCAATGATCGAGAAAATATTGTGGCATCTTACTACAAACTACTCACTTGTAATGACGAGATCCATTCCATGGCAGCAGCCAAAGCATGGTCTACTTGGGAGGGACGTTGTGCGACTTTAATACCTCAACCGAAGCTCGTGGAAAAATGTTCTGCCCCAGCCTTTGCCAAAAGCATCGCACGCATTGAATGCCATTATTTTCACCATCACTGTTTTCTCACACCCAACCAAATTATTGAGCATGCCCACCGGATCAAAAATATTCCTGGGATTATTGTGCATGGCCGTTATGACATGATTTGCCCTCTTGAAAATGCCTGGTCCCTTCACCAAGCTTGGCCAGCATCCACTCTAAATATCATCCGCCAAGCAGGTCACGCAGCAAGCGAACCTGGGATCATGGATGCCCTTATCCGCGCCACTCGGGAAATGGCAAAAATGTTTAGCCGGTGAGATATACTTGACCTTTCCCCATATAGCCAACTAGAATTTACTGTCACGGTCTATGAAAACCTACAAAAGTGAAGGAATATTAAACAAATGCGAAATCTGACACGTCGCAGCTTAACTATGCTACTTTTACTGTGCATATCTTTGCCTGTTTTTGCTCACAATTCGCCCTCTCAACACAGCACGTCAGGGGATCCGTTAGAAAATATCAATCGAAAAATGTATAAGCTGAATCACCATCTTGATAGACTTTTGCTCAAACCGGTAGCAACTGTATATAAAGCCGTGCTTCCTTGGCCTGTGAGAACCGCTATTACTAATTTTTTTAGTAATATGGGGGATGTGCCAACCACCATCAATGATGCTCTCCAGGGTCATGGAAGGCATGCCTTAAACGATGGCGCTCGCTTTGGTATCAACAGCACCATTGGCATATTGGGTTTTATTGATGTGGCCTCTCACATAGGGCTTGAGAAACACTACAATGATTTTGGTGTGACTCTAGCACATTGGGGTATTACCACGTCGCCTTATCTTATGATCCCATTGATTGGCCCCAGCACCCTACGAGATGCCCTAGCCATGAGTGTGGATTATGAATATATGACTCTTTGGCCCTATATTCGCCCAGTACGCTTACGCAATTCATTATTTGTATTGGATGTTATTAATCTACGCGCTCAACTCCTCGACTCCGAAAATATTATGGATCAAGCAGCCCTTGATCCTTATATTTTTATTCGTAATGCTTATTTACAAAAACGTGCGAGCTTGATCAATGCAAATCAAGGCCATTCACACCGAGGTGATCTTGCAGGGGATCCGCTGGATCTAGATGATCTCGACGATTTAGATGATCTCGATGACTTAGACGATCCCGACGACTTAGATGATCTCGATGACTGATTTGCATATTGTTTTATACGAACCAGAAATTCCTCCAAATACAGGGAATATCATTCGTCTTTGCGCCAATACGGGTGCGCAACTCCATTTGATCCGTCCTTTCGCCTTTGAGCTAAATGATAAACGCTTACGTCGAGCGGGATTAGATTATGGCGAATGGGCAAATATCAACACTTACAATAACTATGAAGATTTCATTGCAACACACTCCCAGCGACGCATTTTTGCTTGCTCCACCAAGGGAAAGAAAACCTATGCTAATGTCACCTATGAGACCGGAGATATGTTTTTATTAGGCCCTGAAACCCGAGGCTTACCTGCCCACATTCTAAAAACATTTACAGAAGAAAAAATTATTAAAATCCCCATGCAGAATTATTCAAGAAGTCTAAACTTGTCTAACGCAACAGCCATTGTTCTATTTGAAGCATGGCGGCAACTAGATTTTGCCTAAAAACAGGGTATACTTCATAATATGGTGGCTCGGAGAAATGCATGTTCAAAAAAATCACACAAATACATAAGCCCAGCCAAAAGGTCTACCAGCAGCTCACGCCTCACTACCCTATTTTGCCAACCAAAATTCTATTGGATAAAAAGCACTTAGGCCAAATTTTATATCGACTGCCCAAAATGGCGAATGCACCGGAAGCCCATTATCAAACACTCTATTACCAGGCCATCATTAACTTTACTGAGCATGTCCAGGGGTTACCGGCCTTTAAAATACCCACTTTTGATTATTACGGCGGTATGCTTGATCTTAATATGATTATGGCTTACGAAAGTCTATTGCAATTTCGCAAAGAATATCCTTTAAAGCAAACAAAGCCAGAGGAAATGTCCCCTCGACAAGCTCTATTATCTTATGCGGTTTTTACTGCAGGATTGCTCTACGGTGTTGGCCATCTTGCCGCAAGTTATATAATCACCGTTTGTGACGCAAAAGGTCATCACATCCAACGGTGGTCTATCTTCGATAAACCCATGAGGTATTTCAATGATCATTATCGCTTTAGCCAAGATCCTCGCAACCGAGATGCATTGGCTTCACGCATAGCACCCATTCTTGCCAGGCAATTCTTGCCCAAACAAGGCTTTGACTGGATCGCCAGCGATAAAGAAATCTTCGAAGCCTGGCTTGCTGCCATACAAGGAGATGAGCGAGGCGGCGGCATTTTTGCAAAAATCATTCTGCATATTTGGGATGATCTGATTAACGATCCCGAAGCCATTATCGGCTTAATCAATATTTCCTTACCCCATGATTTTTTTGAGCAGCAAGAAGGAAAAAATGCTGATTTCTTCAAAATAGAAGATCATGAACATGACCATTCAGCGATTGATGACGCACCCGACAAAGGTAAAGAAAAGCTCTATATTCCAGGCTCTAAAAAAGGTGTGCCTTTTGCTGATCTGGACATTATTGGCATATCAAACATTGAAATTGGAGAATTTTTTATTCAATGGCTACGCATTGGCATTAAGGGACATAGCGTCAATATCAATCGTGGAAATTCGATGATCCACGTAATTGATGGTGGGCGTATTGCTATTAGCCCAGAGATTATTCAAGAATTTATTAATACCAACAAACAGCTCGGGGCAAAAAGTTGGCAGCAAGTGCAAAAAAGTTTAGAAAAAAATGGTTACATTGAACAGAGTAGTTTTGCTCAACAAAAACAATCTACGGCACAAAAAATCCACCTGCCTTCTGGCACTGGAAAATCTGGCTCTGGTACGAAAGCTATTGTCATGGATGCCACCGTCATATTTAACGGTACGAAAACACCCGGGATCAGCCAAGAACTAAATCTCAATGTGCCTCCGCCTATCAGTAGCTATCCTCCAACAGTTGGCCCTGGTATCTCGCCCTCAGGCCCTGCTCCGGTAAAATAGTATCCGCACAGCTTAACTAACTCTTTCCGGCAGATCTCGATGCATCCATTTAGACCAAACATAAAACGGCGCGCAGCCAAACAAGAGAATGCTACCATAGAAAACCATATGACTACCGGAAGCCATAATTGACCAAAATGAATAGCTAAAAGCAAGCAAGCAGATAATAATCGATTTAGCTAAACGCTGTTTGCTAAATATCTCAGGATATTTTACAAATATTACCAGCTCTGAAATGGTTGAATAAAAATAAGTAATTAAAAATGCCAGCACAGAATATTCAATCATACCCGTAAATTGGCTGGCCAACTTATTATTAAAATTCATAGCAATCATACCTGTAATAATCAAGCCCGAAAAAATCAATCCTCGTACCGGTGTGTTGCGCTTAGAGAGTTTAGCGAAAAATTTAGGGAAAAGCCCATCGTTAGACGCTGCCATTGGAATTTCCGCTTGGAGAAAAACCCAACCTATTGTAGAACTAAAGCAAGATAAAATTGCGGCCAATGCGACAACTTGTCCCGCCCAGTGACCTTTGAAAATCACTTCCGCCGCGTCACTAAAAGGTGCGGCAGAATCCACTAATATCACTTGAGAAATCACTCCCATCACCACAATAGTACTCAAGATGTAAACCACCGCAGCAATCAGCGTTCCAAGAATGGTTGCTAAGGGAATAATTTTCTCTGGATTTTTCACATGCTCCGCAGGAACCGTCGCCGACTCTAACCCTAAAAATGCCCATAATGTCATCATCGCTGCACCAGAAAATGCAGTAAAATTACTGTGACTTGTAACATTAAAGGATGTCCATAACTGATCCCAATGAACCCAAAATAATCCGACCGTTGCAATGATGATGAGAGGTATTAATTTCAAAATCGTTGTCACCACCTGAATCATACCCACTTGTTTAACGCCCCAGATATTAATGAGTGTAATAATCCAAATAATCCCAATCCCAAGACTCAACGATACTATATGGTTTTTATCTAGCTCTGGATAAAATACAGATAAATAAGACATCAGTGCAATAATAGTGGCTGCATTAGAAATCATCACTGCAATCCAATAGCAAAATGCGACCTGAAAGCCAATAAAATCTCCTAATCCTTCTCGACAAAACGCATAAGGGCCTCCACTGCGCGGTAAATCTCGACTGAGTTTTGCAAACACAAGAGATAATAAAATGGCTCCCATTGCCGTGAATATCCAACTTAAAATACTCACACTGCCAAACATAGCCAGAGATGTTGGTAAAAGAAAGATACCCGATCCAATCATGTTGCCAACAACAAGAGAAATACAAGTACCAAGACCAAAAACTTTACCTGAACGCTGAAGATCCGCCATTGTTAATTACCAAACCCTTATGTTGAATAATCAAATACCACGAGTATATTCCGATTTCAAAGAACGATGCAGTAGATTCGCTACAGCCTGTTCCACCGTTAACTCTCCTGCAAGAATATAATAAATTTGTTCGCAAATTGGCATTTCAACTTGATACTGTTGCATCAGTGTATAAAGTTGCTCTGCTGTTTTAATGCCTTCAACGACTTGACCAATTTCTTGTTGCGCGTCATCCATGGTTTTCATTTTACCCAGCGCAAAACCAAAACGCCGATTTCGTGAAAGATCATCCGTGCACGTTAAGACTAAATCACCCAATCCAGTTAACCCAACAAAGGTCTCCGCTTGAGCGCCCATTGCGTGTCCCAAACGAATCATCTCAGCCAAACCTCGGGTTATCAATGCACTGCGTGCGTTGGCACCGTACCCTAAAGCATCTGAAACACCTGTTGCAATAGCCAATACATTTTTCACAGCCCCACCAATTTGCACACCAATGATGTCTTGATTGGTATACATCCGCAATACTTCGCTGGAAAATTCCCGTGCAATTTCTTGGGCAAAATCATCATGAGAAGAAGCAACCGCAACAGCAGTAGGTAAACCCTTTGCAACTTCCTTAGCAAAACTAGGCCCAGAAATAATGGCTTTTTTAACTGTGCTCCCTAAAATTTCATCTGCGACTTGGTGCAATAGTTGATGGCTATCCGGATCAATACCCTTGGTTGCCCAAAGCAACCGCTGCTCCTCATGCCAAAAAGGTTTCAACATTTTCAAAGTACTGCGAAACCCATGACTCGGCACAACTAACAAAACATTAGGCGTATTTTCCATGGCTTGTTGTAGGTTCGGAACAATACGCACAAGATCGGGTAACGTATGCTGGGGGAGATATCGTTCATTGATTCGCTTTACAGATATATCTTCTAGGGCAGCCAGATCTCTACCCCATAAATTTACAGGGATATCGTTATGTGCAAAAGCAATCGCTAAGGCCGTGCCCCATGAACCTGCACCCAAAATAGCAACATGCTGCTTCTCATCAGGCATAGGATTGATATCTATGCTTCATGGGGTGTTGCGGACTCTGCGTCCTCTTCTTGCTTTTGCTTCGCCTGAGCATACAGAGCATCAAAGTTCACCGGTGATAACACCAACTGAGGGAATCCTGCACGCACAACCACATCCGAGATAACTTCTCTAAGGTAAGGAAACAACAAGGTGGGGCAATAACTCCCTGCCATATGGTTAAGATGTTCTTTGGAAAAATTCTCCATTGTAAAAACACCTGCCTGTTCTACTTCCACCAAAAAAGCAACCTTCTCTTCTAGCTTTGCCGTCACCGTGGCTTGCAAAGACACTTCATACACACCGTCTGAAATCTTTCTAGAATTCGTATTTAACGACATGTCTATTTTAGGTTGCCAATTTTCTTGAAAAATCTCCGGGCTACTCGGTGCTTCCACAGATAAATCTTTCACATACAACCGTTGAATTGCAAATTGCTGTTCACCTTCTTGGCCTTTGCCAGTGGTTTCGATTGCTTCTTCAGCCATTACTTTCTCCCTTTTGTGTCAGTAAAACATCTAACTCACCCGCTTGTTCGAGTGCAAATAAATCATCACAACCGCCAATGGCTTCATCGCCAATAAATATTTGTGGCACAGTCTTGCCGCCGCCACTTTTTTCAATCATCTGTTCTCGTAAATGAGGTTCTTCATCAACCCGATATTCAGTGTAAGCAACATCTTTACTATCTAAAAGCTCCTTTGCTCGCAGACAATAAGAACAGGTTGCAGTACCATAAATAACCACTTCATTCATATCAACTTTTCCCTTTTGTTAAAGGCAAACCATCGGTTCGCCAGGAAGCCAAACCACCGGCAAGATACATCACTTGAGCAAAGCCTAATTTACGTAATTTCGCTCCTACCAGGGCGCTCTGTTGACCAGAGGCATCAATAAGAATCGTGGGTTTCTCTGCTTTCAGCGTTGCAGCTTTTTCCATAACCATTTTTTGAGGTATATTTTTTGCGCCTAAAATATGTCCAGCAATAAAATCACCCTCGGGACGCATATCGATCAGTTCAACATCACCACGATTCATTAAAGTGGTTAAATTTTGACAGTTGAGTTTGGGGATCCCAAACTTCACATTAAATAATTCGTTGATCGCTAATAAAATTAATGTGACCAAAAAACCAAGGGATAACATCCAATGGGAAGACAAAAAACTAATAAATTGTTCCATAAGTCGTATACCTATTAAATAATTATTACGTAACCAATTTGCGAATGGGGGGATTATACCAAAAAGTAAGTGGCGAAGCACCTCCCGGGAGCAGTGTATGTCAAGGCAATTTAAAAATGTCCCCTAGTAGTCCAAAATAGAAATGTCCCCAGGGTCAATATAAAGACACCGCATATTTGGGGCTAGGCTATACTGAAAATTACGGTACAGGCGGGGACGCCAATGACCGTGACGGAAGTGAGATATGGCGGCTCAATTAGGCCCTGAGAGATCCCCACGAATTTTCTCAGCTTTTATAAGTTTTTCTTGGATGCCGCGAACAAGTCGCGGCACGTAGGCGGCGGGGGCAAAAGTTTGAGACAGATCTGCAAAAATCGCCCCGATTTAAAGACAAAAAGCCCACTGGACGGGGTAAAAAGCTGATATTCATTAGCTGTAATAGCTCATATGTGATCTGACAATTTTACCTGTTCAAACAAGGCCTTGAGTCTACGCTCCTTCTTACTCATAATCAAATTGTCTCCCATGGGGGTTACCTCCGTGTGTTATTTAGTCATTCACACTTAGGTTATCCCCCCCCTTTGAGGGACTTTTTTAAGGGGGACATTATCATTTTGGTTCAACACTCCCAGGAGCAGTGTATCGTGTTACAATGGCCCTATTATCGACAGTACATCAGCGGAATCTATGTCAAAAACGCACTTATTAATTATTCTGGATGGCTTTGGCTACAGAGATGATCCCCAATACAATGCCATAGCAGCAGCGAATACGCCCCACTGGGACATGCTCTGGGAGCAATATCCTCACACACTTATCCAAGGCTCAGGGGAATATGTCGGTTTACCTCAAGGACAAATGGGAAATTCTGAGGTCGGCCACCTGAACATAGGTGCAGGGCGTCTTGTTTATCAAGATATCAGCCGCATTGACAAAGCCATCGAGGAAGGTTCTTTTCATAACAATACAGCTCTCCTAAACGCGATGGATGCGTGCAAAAAAAAATCTTTACATATCATAGGGTTACTTTCTCATGGGGGGGTTCATTCCCATGAACGACATATCCATGAAGCAATCAAAATGGCTCATAGCCGTGGGGTTGAGACGATTTATTTTCACGGATTTTTGGACGGTAGAGACACCCCCCCTCAAAGTGCCAAAGATGCGATCACCCGTCTCGAAGCATGCTTCCAAAAACTAGGGTGTGGTAAAATTGCATCCATTATTGGCCGATATTATGCCATGGACAGGGATCATCACTGGGATCGCATCGCAAAAGCCTATGACCTACTGGTCAGTGGCAAGGCTGAATTTCATGCTAAAAGTGCTACACAAGCTTTAACTCTGGCTTACGCACGAGGAGAAACCGACGAATTTGTGCAAGCCACATCCATTCATGGATCGGAAGCATCCCCGGTAAGTATCAATGATGGAGACAGTCTTTTATTCATGAATTTTCGTGCGGATAGGGCAAGACAACTTTCCCAAGCATTGACCGATCCCAATCTAGATTATTTTCGTCAATACCCAAAACCTAAGTTCTCACACGTTGTTACACTCACACAATATGCCAGTGATTTACAGGCAATTGCCGCATTTTCTCCCATTTCTCTTGATAATGTTTTAAGTGAATTTCTTTCGAAACAAGGATTAAAGCAATTACACACAGCAGAAACAGAAAAATATGCTCATGTCACCTTTTTCTTTAATGGTGGCAGAGAAGCGCCGTTTCCTAATGAAGATCGCCAATTAATTCCTTCTCCTAACGTTGCAACCTACGATTTGCAGCCTCAGATGCATGCATTTGAACTTACTGACATCATCACAAATGCCATTGAACATAATCAGTACGATGTTATTATTGTCAATTTCGCCAATCCGGATATGGTTGGCCATACCGGTAACTTTGGTGCCACAGTAAAAGCCATTGAAGCCATCGATCAATGTATCGGTAAAATTCACCACTGCCTGCAAGCCCACCAGGGAGAAATGTTTATCACCGCCGATCATGGCAATGCAGATTTAATGTTTGATGCCACCACAGGTCAAACCCACACAGCTCACACCTGCAACCCAGTCCCCCTGCTTTATGTCGGCAAATCTGGAGAATTTATTGCAGAAAAGGGTGCTCTCTCGGATATTGCACCCACGTTGCTGTATACTATGGGGTACGAACCTCCAGCTGAAATGACGGGGAATATTCTTTTTAAACTCAATGTTGATGACGTATGGGACGAACAGTAAAACTAATCGTATTCTGCTTACTTTTTGCATTTGGGATTGGCACTGGCTATCCAGAAACTACGACGCCCCAAAAACAGCGACTCACAATACTTAAAAATAAAATAACATATTTAAAAAGCAAATTAACTTCTGAAAAGAAGCAAAAAGATCAGCTTAATACAGAACTGAGAAATACGGAAATTAAAATAGGTCGAATCAATAGCGAATTAAGAACGCTAGAAAAGCGACTGCGCAATCAACAACAAAAACTCTCCATCCTACAGCACCAAACTTCAGATGCCCAAGACCATTTGGAAGAACAACAACAAACCATTGCTAAACAAATTAGAATTGCATACATGATGAATCGACAAAATCCGATCAAATTAATTCTCAACCAACAAGCGCCAGATAAGATGAGTAGAAGTTTAATTTATTTTAGTTATTTTAATCAGCAGAGGCAAGATTTAATCACCGAACTGAATCACCAAATTGCTGAGTTAGAGTCGGAAAAACACAGTATCCGTAAAGAAAAAATACAGCTAAATCGATTACAGCAGGCACAACAAGATCAACAAAAAAATCTAAAAAATAGTAATCACAAACGTGAAGCCTTAATTAAAAAAATTGATTCTCATATTCAAAAACATTCCAGTGAGCTGACACAGCTTGAAGAAGACAAAAAACAGTTAGAAAAAATATTTGCTCAAATTGCAAAGCAAAGTCAGCCAATTCACAGGCAACGATCTTTTCGTAAAATGCGACAATTTCTACCTTGGCCAATGAAAGGACATGTCACTCATCATTTTGGCACAGCGATTGCACATAGTGATCTCAGTTGGAATGGCATTCTTATTAAGGCTCCAGAAGGTGATCCTGTGCATGGGATCTATCCTGGAAAAGTGGCATTTGCCGATTGGCTAAAAGGGTTTGGTGAATTAGTGATTATTGATCACGGCGGCGGTTTCATGACACTGTACGGCCGTAATCGCCAAATTTACAAAAAAGTCGGTGATTCTGTCAAAGCCAATGAAATCATAGCGGAAGCAGGGAACAGTGGCGGCTTTAAAGAATCAGGGTTGTATTTTGAAATTCGGTATAATGGGCAACCATTAAATCCTGAAAAATGGCTAAAAAAACACGGTTAACTCATTAAAAAATGTAAACTTTTTAAAAATGGTCCATACTTACCGTATAAAGGCACTAAAAAAATCAGTTAAGCTGCCGATAAGACATCATAAGATGGAAGCAATTTATGCACATATTCAGTGCAGGAGATAGAAGATGAAGCATCACAACGCCGCACGGACTTATTGGGTTTTAGGACTTTGTGTAGGACTCGCAACAGGTATCGCAAGTACCGTTTACGCTGCAAATAAACAACAGGCAGACAATACATTGCCGATTGAAGATGTACAGCGGTTTAGTTCTGCTATTAGCCAAATTAAAAGTTATTATGTCGAACCTGTAGACGATCAAGAATTATTTGAAAATGCTATCCGCGGAATGTTATCAGGACTCGATCCCCACTCAGCTTATCTTGATAAAGATGAATATGCCGAGTTAAAAAGCCACACCAATGGTGAATTTGGTGGATTAGGTATTGAAGTGGGTATGGAAGATGGATACATCCGAGTTGTCAGTCCTATTGATGATACACCCGCCTATAAGGCTGGGATCAAATCCGGCGATCTCATTGTCAAGCTGGATGATAAACCCGTAAAAGGCATGACCCTTCGAGAAGCTGTGAATGTTATGCGAGGCGAAAAAGGCAGCACTTTAAAAATCACAATTTTACGTAAATCAGAAAAACGTTTGCTTAATTTTGATGTAGTACGAGATGTGATCCGCATTAAAAGTGTAAAAAGCAAGATGCTCGAAGACGGATATGGCTATGTCCGAGTTAGCCATTTCCAAAGTCCCACAGGACGCAATATCGAAAAAGCCGTTGCTAAGCTAAAAAAACAGTCTAACGGTCATCTTAAAGGATTAGTATTAGATTTGCGAAATAATCCTGGTGGTTTATTAGATTCTGCTGTAGAAGTCTCTGATGTATTTTTAGATAGCAATCAATTAAAATCAAATGATTTAATTGTCTATACAAAAGGACGGATCCCAGGTGCTGAAATGGAAATTAAAGCTTCCCCTGGCGATCTAATAAATGGTGTGCCTATCGTTGTCCTTATCAATGAGGGATCGGCTTCTGGATCTGAAATTGTGGCTGGTGCACTACAAGATCACAAGCGCGCTGTGCTCATGGGAACCAGCACCTTCGGTAAAGGATCCGTGCAAACCGTATTACCCTTGGATAATGATCGAGGTGTAAAACTCACAACAGCTATTTACTACACGCCCGCAGGCCGCTCCATTCAAGCCAAAGGCATTGAGCCTGATATTACTGTCACGGATATGGAAGTCACCCAAGAAGACGACCCTGATAATTTAGTTGCCGCTATTTTAAAAGAATCTGATCTTGAAGGACATCTGTCCAATGGTCAAGAGGAAGGGACTAGTGCTAAAAACACCAGTGAGGACGATGCCTCTAAAGAAGCGTTAGCCGTATCGGACTACCAACTTCATGAAGCATTGAACCTGCTAAAGGCACTGCATATTGTATCAAAAAATTAGTCTACAACCTTGGCACATCAAGCCCCCTCGGGGCTTGATCAAGTGCCTCAATAGCTTTTTCCAAATCTTGATTCAACCAGGGTTCTAAGTCATCCAACGAGACATGCAGGATTGCAATTTTTACTTAATAGGCTGAATCTTTGCTTGACCATATGTTTTGTTATGAGGAAACTTAATGTGAATATTATTCATAGGAGAGGCCGTGACTTTCCCTCGATTAATTTTCACATCAATCAAGTGTCCTCCCTTGCTCCTTTCTTTATTTATCATATGAAAATGAAATCCAGGAACCCCAATGCTCCCCATAAAATCAGGAAACCAAAATCCGATCAACGTCCCTTCCGTACTCTGGATTTGATAATGGAATTGATTTTGATATCCTGTATCTAAGGGCTTATAAGGCTTATGCTGTTCTTTTGAGCTGCTCAATTTAACTAAATCAAATTCACCATCAATACGGAAAGCGTAGGGGATATTTTTATTTTTGATTCGTTGCGCTAATATTTTTTTCAAAGAATCATAGCTATCTGGCGAGCCAATTGAAAATTTGTCTCCTGCTGTGAAACAAGTAACTTGAGCAAAGGGCGTTTTTAAAATGGGCTGAGCCATCTTCACTTTCCCATCAAAAGCTATTTGATAGAAATTGCCATCCACGGCAATCATATCACCATCCACAGCATTAAATGTACCTAGTCCATTGCCTCCCTTTTGCTCTAGCTGACGAACACTGTAATCTCCATCATAGTTTTCACTTAATAGGGCAGCAAAGGTCGAAGCTTGGAACAACGTATTACACGATCCATCATGATCAGCTGCAAATGCTAAATTTATTGATAACATCGATAATGATATGACAAATATTATATTCATTATAACTCCCAGTCTTAATAAATTAATGTTTAAAAGTTGGTTTATCCTCCGGTGATGGTGCAGCATCCTTATCTAACCCCGGCTCCTCAGTACCTTTTTTAGGCACAATCCAAGACGCTGGCTTCGCTTTATCTTGTTTCCATTGTGATACTTTTTTGTCTTCTTTGTCCTCGAATTGTTTTTGTTGTGCAACTGATTGTTTAGGGGCAACCGTAGTACTCGTTGTCTCTGCCTCAGCAGCATCAGCACCGTTCACCGTTGCAACTTCCAGTGTTTCACCGGGGCCTTGTAACCACTGCTTAATACGATCGGCTTCATTAACCACAAGCCCTACCGCACCACCTAGTGCGGTTCCAACAATGATACCAATAGGTGCACCAATACCACCGAAAATGCCTCCAATGAATCCTCCTAACCCCGCGCCGGATAAGCTTGTAACAAGCATTGTATTCATCCGACCTTCAATTTTCTTTTTATCATGAGTTTCACTTGGGCTTTTTGAGGTGCTTTTTTTAGGTGGAAACAACTTTTGCTTCGCATAGGTGAATGTTTTTTTCATGGTCGGTAACACTACACTCACGGCTCCACCAACAGCAAGTCCTACTGCCCCCCCTATTACTGTGCCTACTCCTGGTGCAATCAATGTTCCGATAGCGCCACCAATACCTGCCATACCAATAGTCATCACCACAGACAATCGCGCCCGGTGGAACCACTTTAGCGGAGACACCGTTGATTTTTTTGACTTTGCAACATCTGATGCCGCCGTTTCGGGAGTGGTCGATTTTTTGGATGGCTTTGGGGCCTGTAGGGCTTGAGCTAAACGCTCCACTTGATTGGCAATGATTCCTACACCACCGCCAATACAAGCCCCAGCAATAATCCCCACAGGTGCACCAATTCCACCAAAGAACGCTCCGATGAAACCACCTAGAGCCGCTCCAGATAGACTTGTAACAAGGCAAGAGGTCAATACACGTTCAGATTTAGGTGATTCTTTCGACTTTTTGGGTGTCTTTTTAGGTTGCTTAGATGAGGCTTTTTTATCTTCTTTAGCTTCAATTGATTTTTTTTGATCCCCAGGAAGAGCCGCACTGATGGTGCCCCCCACCGCAAGGCCTAGTGCCGTTCCAACCATGGTACCAACACCCGGTGCAATCAATGTCCCAATTGCGCCACCAATCCCCGCAATCCCCAGGGTGATACCGACTGCCATTCTTGTTTTGTGTAATCGTTCCAGCATAAATAACTACCTAACAATATTCATAAAAAGCTACATATTGTAATCATAGTGAATATTTCTTAAGAACATCTTAAAAACTTAATATATATTACCTAATATTGAAAATTCGTGAGGTAGATCCTTTGCTAAACTAGTAATGCATTGGACAAAGGCAGGGCGTGGGATCTTTTCTCTTCACTATGTAGTGATGTCCAAAAAATGACCGTAACTACTCCGTTTCAGCATATTATTAATGGCTACGAAGATATTTCATAAAGAAATTGATAGATAGGCATCGAAGGTATGGACTCCATTTTTCCCGAAGAGAGGCTCTTAGTTAAAATAGTACTATGAGAAAATTGCTTGAGATTTTTCAAATCCATTGGGCGTAGTTGTGAAGTCCATTTAACTTCAAGAGCAATTGGCTCTTTTGCTTTTAACCAAATAACATCGATCTCTCCCTGCCCTTTGAAGTAAAAAACTTTTCCAGTGCGATAACAATGTCCTGCCACTATGGCTTCAACCATAATGCTTTCAAAAGATTCATGGTTTAAATAACCTTTTCGTTGTAACCAACGATATATGGTTTGTTGAATGAATGGATCAAAAAAGTGAAATTTCCGTGCCTTTTTAGGGAACCCCTGTTTTTTATTTTGATCATAGGCTTGAAGATCGATTAACACATCCATTCGTTCCAAGAGTCGACAATAATCAATGCAGGTTTCTTTGCTCAATAACCCAATTTTTTGAGTGAGTGATGAATAAGATATCTGTGATGAGCCTACGGTAAATAGAGCATGCAATACTGCTTGTAAATACTTTTCATTTTTACCCTGTTTGATAAAGTCTCCAAGGATCCATTGCTCATAAGTTGAATAGGTAGCTTCAAGCACAGTGCCATGATTGGCCATGTCATTAATGGCTCGTAGATAACCGCCGCACTGCAAATAATTCATAAAGTGATCACGAAGAGACGCGCTGGTTTCTTTCTCATCGGAGATTAAATTGACATATTCATGAAACGTTAAAGGATAAAGGTGGAAATCAGTTTTGGCGGCATTACCACGTCTTCCTGGAAAGCACATACTTGCTTCTTTTAAGACGATGGTGTCTGAACCTGTAAGAATACAAACTCCTTGTCGAAAAATACCTTCGTCTGCTAATGCTTTAATTAATCGATCCCAGTCTTTGACGAAAGTGATTTCATCCACAATAAGAAGAAATGGGCTGTCATCAAGGGTAGAGAGGAAATTCCTGAGTGTGAACGCTAGCTCTGTGACGAGAAAAATTTCATCGCAAGGTAAATAAAAGATTTGCTCTGGAGAGAAAAAATTTTTTTCTAAGCAATGTAAAATAAGCTGCTTACAAGATGTTGATTTTCCAACTTGCCTTCCACCAGTGAGTATATAGACTCCAGGCTCAGCAAGATTCATTTCTTGCCACCAATTTCCATTGTGCTGATAGGGCTGGCTGGCCAAAAAATAGAGGTGGGGATCCGACTGAGCAAATTTTTCAATGCTTTCATAAAAAAGGTTGTGGGCTATATTGAATTTGAACATTTTCTCTCCATCGACTAACTATCTAAAGTCTATAGCGGTTAGACAATTTTGTCTAGAGAGCATTAGACAATTTTGTCTAATGCTCGTAATTATATGAAAATAATGATATTTATCTGAACCGTGTTCATGTATCGCAATCCCGCTGGAGAGAAAACTCGGGACAATGGGGTAGAAGCTTGAAAATTTCACTATGGATCTTATAGAGCACTTCCCCCTATCACTTGCTAAATGGTCAAAATTTAACTACATATAAAAGGAAGCCTATGGCAAATGAGGTCGTTCATGAGACTTTTTATTATTTTGTTTATTTATTTTGTATTCTTTTTCACATTTTTAATGCCGGTGAGTTTTGCCGCTCAAGAACCACGTCAAAATTGGAGTTCCTGGGTCAGAGAATTACGCCAAGAAGCCATTGCCGATGGCATCGATCCGGCCTTGTTTGATAAAATTTTTGTAGATATTCGACCTGACAAAAAAACCCTACGGCTCGATCGTTCGCAACCAGAAACACGTATCACCTATAATAAGTACCGCAAAACTCGGGGAGATGCTTATCGCATCAAACTAGGAGAAAAAAAATATAAAAAATATCGGGGTAAAATTGAAGAAATTGGTGGGGCTTATGGGGTCGATCCCTGTATCATCACAGCACTCTGGGGAATTGAATCTAGCTATGGCCACTACCTCGGAAATTTCCCTGTCATCAAATCCTTGGCAACCCTCGCTTATGATCCCCGTCGAAGTGACTTTTTTCGCAAAGAGCTTATCTATGCCCTACATATATTAAATGGCAAACATGTGGATTACGCACACTTTAAGGGAGAATGGGCAGGTGCTAGTGGCCATCCCCAATTCTTACCCTCTAGCTGGTATAAATTTGCCGTAGATTATGATCAAGATGGTTATAAAGATATTTGGAATAATCTAGATGATGTATTTGCCTCCATTGCAAATTACCTCGTTCAAAATGGCTGGCAAAATGGACAACCCTGGGGAATAGAAGTTGAAGTACCATCGGGATTTGATTCAGAGCTTCTAGGAAAAGAAACAAAAATACCTATTTCTCAATGGTACAAAAAAGGTGTGCAGCCGGCTTATGGCTTCCATTACCCCCGTTATGATTATGAAGCATCTATTATTAAACCTTACGGTGGCCCTTATCTTATGACATTTAATAATTTTCGTGTCATCATGCGATACAATAATTCTATTTTTTACGCCGGTACCGTTGCCTATATTGCTGATGAAATTTGCCGGGGTGTAAATTGAACTGTGGAAAACATCTTCGCGAGCCTAAGAACATCCGTTGTCATATAAGGGTCTGACATTAAAAAATGTTGGTTAGGGTCAAAACTCTCTATCGCATTACATTCTTCTTTTGTATCCCTATAATAATTTTTTAAGCTTCCATAAGCTTCTCTTGCGAAATAGGCTTTCTTTGCCCAGGGATCACACACAACAGCAGATTCACCCCAAGTTTCTGGCAACTGGGCTGCGCTATAGTAGGCTCGATTTAAGACCAAAAAAGCATGATCGCCATTTCCAATGCTATACAATTCAGCACGCATGTCTGGGTAAGATTCCAAAATGTAATCCAGAGATTGCAGCGCAAGTTCATAGCAATTTCCCAGGGAATATTTTGATGTGATAGCATTCGTCTTTTTAAGCACTTGAAGCGCCCTTTCATCTGGGTTGCAATTCGCTTCGAGAATCAATTGGCTTGCTTCTTTAATTAAATCCCGCACTCCAATACCTTCGTTGCCTGGCACATTAGATCCGCAAATTGCTTTTGTCAAAGACAATTTTCTATCCTCAGAAAGTTGGTTCACCTCTAAGCTTGTTTGACATTTTAGTATTTGGCTCCTGGCATATTTAACTGCTTTATCAGCCATATCTAATGTTTTATCAGCTTCACTTTGATGACGTTTCTTGAAAAAGGTTGTTAATCTATTTGGCATAGTTTCCACCTGTTTCTCTTTATAAAATAATTGTAGCTATTGTAACATGGCAACATTAAACAAAAATTAAAGCATTCTATCGAACTAATAACTTAGTGACTCATAATAGTTTATTAATATTACTATGTTACGATATTTATTCAAATGAATTTATAATATATAAATAGGCGGGAAGCATGCCAAATAGATTAACAACATTTTTTAAAAGACATCATCAAATGGATACTCATAAAATAGCTGAACTATCTGATGAAGCTCTCATTGAAGTTAATGGCTACATTGCAATGGCTAACACAGCTGTTGAATATGCTAGGAGTCAAATATTAAAAATTTTTACAAGCCTAGAGACAAATAATCTTTCTGAGGATAGAAAAATTGCTTTACTAAGAGGAACACATGGATCGATTGCACCTAAATTTGAAGGTGTTGGAGTAAGAGATTTAACTCATGAAGTAAGAGAATCAATAGAAAAAATGAATGACGCACCACATGTATTGGCATTACAAGAACTTAAACAGATCAATACTATTACATCAAAATATTCCCTGGGGAATTGCTATGAACTTGCACTGCAATCTCTAGAATATATTTTAGAAGCTTATCCAAACATGCGTGCTGAATTGTATAGCATTAGAAATGGCGATCATGTTTTTTTGGTCTTAAATCGAGCCTACTATAGCAAACCCCATTTACCTGAAACTTGGGGAGAAAGCGCTGTTATTTGCGATCCTTGGGCAAATAAATCTTATTCTGCAAGAGAAGCCTATGGAACATTAAAAAACTATTATCGGGATAGAAAGCGCCAGCGGAATACAATAGAATATTTTAATCCTAAAAAGCACCGCTTAACACCCGATGATGATATGAATACTGATGTGTTAAGACTCAATGCACCCATGACTCCTCGCATTAATGAAAGACTAGAATCTACACCCCAAGAGATTGAACATTCGGGTTT
This sequence comes from Gammaproteobacteria bacterium, assembly GCA_021773305.1. Lineage (GTDB taxonomy): Bacteria > Pseudomonadota > Gammaproteobacteria > UBA1113 > UBA1113 > JAJFKH01. The sequence goes on from JAJFKH010000104.1 coordinate 58,307, forward strand.
TTGCTATAAGCCGTGAGGATTTCATTTGCGAGATCATCCACAATTCCGAGAGTATCCACTTCACCGATTAACCCTTCTTGTTCTTTGGCTGTGGCCAAGCGTTCTTCTAAGAGTTTCGCGCAAGATCCTGATGAGAATAACCGTGCTAACACTTGTCTCGCAATAACCGGCGTTAATTTCTGATAAAGAATATTACGTAACTTCGCATCTTCTGCTGTGGTGCTAAATGCCCACAATTCTACAGGGCCAATGGTCACCGTCAATAACTGGGTATTCATCCCTTCTTTTGTCGCAAACTGCGCAAGGAACGTCGCACCACTCTCACGTGGGCCATGGACTCGGGTTTGTAAGGCATTTTGAGCCGTCTCGGATAATCCAAAAATTTCCGATGTTTTTTTCACTGCTTGGGTAGGCCCTGCATCCATAATGAAAACAGAGGTTGCAAATTCAATCATAATTTCATCAAAATCTTCCACAGACTGAGAAATTAATGCCACTTGAACTTTCCACTTACGTCCTTCTCGCATATCTACGATAACTTGATCGCGAACGGCTTGGGCTTTTGCTGTGCGATGAAATTCATCATAGACAATACGTTTAGGATCTTCACGAATTTCAGCAATCCGATCACGATGGTAATTGTGATACTTATCCGGCATCTCATGAATAGCATCTTCTGTGAGATAATAATCCCTTGCTAGAATGTAGCGAGCAAGCATATACATCACAGCAGTTTGTCTGTCCGCAGCTTCACCCCCAGTTTTAGCAACTTCATCCAAATCTAAAGAGACCACTCTGGCTTCACCTAAATCAAAATGAGTGATCCGAGACAAAATAGGGTATTCCCTAACTGCACTGGAAACCATCCGTGAGAAAGCATCAATTAACGACTCACCTGTAGGCGCAACAATATCTCCATATAAATCTTCGACGGCTTTATTTCTGACAACAGATGCCGCATCAGCTAACAAGGGCATAGCATAGCGCTGGGCAAGCATCGCTTCATGAATAAAACCTGCCAAGAAAAGCGAATCAGTCACTTCCCACCATGTGGTATGTTGATCCCGTACAAAACCAATTTCTTCTAAGATATCATCAACAATCCCTTCCAAACCTTCTGTATAGGTATAAGGATTACCATCATCAGCAAGACCTTTATATAATTCGTTAATGACCATACCCGTTAAATCGGCGATCGCGTCGTAAGCTTTCTCCTTGCCCAGTGGAGTGACGAGCAGCGTTAAAAAATTAACAAGAAATCCTCGCTCTTGAGGGGTTGGAAAACGACTACCCAGTTGCGTATCAAAAGGATTAATCGAGTACTCCGGCGTCATCCGCAAACGATGAGCTGCTACAAGATGACGCCTCTCTCGGGGTAGAGCTTCTTTTAATAATGAAATTAAGCCGCTACTCGATGGCCCAATATCAATAATAGCAATCCGAGGCAAACGTTTTAAACCACCGGATAAACACAACCCTAAGTTCAATGCATTCGACAATACAGATTTACCAGAACCTGGCCTTGCATACAATAAATCAATCCATGTTGTTTGTAAGGTTGAACCTGGTTGATAAGGCCATGGTTTACCATCAGGCGAACGAAACAGTTGAGCGCCAAATTTCCAAGGAGATGCAGGACGAGTAATAGGCAACATATAAATCGTATCATACAAAGGTGCTGCTGCGGCGGTGGCTTCACTATAAGATGAAACACCTAACATACTGGAAACAACACCCCCAAAAGGATCTCCTGAAACTTCAGAAACTTCGCAATTGCCCCATCCTTGGATAGCCTTTGCAAGCTGAGAGGCTCGGTTGCGTAACAGACGTATTTCTCCGTCAGGCGCCCAAGTGGCAATAGACACTCGTAATTTTATAACAGCATCTTCTGCATTAATTTCCATATCTCGAAGTTTCGAAATAGAATCACTCAATAGACGATTTTGTGCCGAACTAAAGCTCAAGATGGCCGCAATGGTAGAGCGAACTTGCAAAGATTGTAACCCTTGGCTCTCCATGAGATAAGAAATCCGCCAAGGCACATGGGTAGGCAATGTTCGGTGAAACAAATGCATAAAAGGTTTAACTTCAGTGGGAAATAAATCGATGAAAATAGAAGAATAAATCCTGTCACCAATCCGAACTGTACGCAAATCTAAACGCTCTGCATCCCGAGGCATAATTTGTGGTGGCAAAGGTGGATAAAGTAAATAAGAAACATCATCTGTAAAACGGTCTGATAAACGTTGCGGAATAGGATCCCCTGGCAAAATAGGACGCCAATTTCGATCGGTAAATTCCGTATCCACGGTATGGCGTACTTCACGAATGGCTTCATGAACATTTAAAGCTACTGTATATAGATTCAAATCATTGAAATCATTTACCGTTGCACGAACAAATGAATCATGGGCATTACGCAAATCAGAAAACCCTGCAATTAAGTTTTGAGTATTTTTAAAAGGGGGAATTTTGTTGTCGCGAATGGATTTTTGTTTCTCTTTTAAACTGCGCTTGACTTGTTCTTGAGTCAATGAATTTGGCCGCGTCCAAAGCACTAAATGTAAACTTTCTTTGGCACAATACTTTGCAAGGTGATTGACTCGCTCGCTAAATAAATCATCTAAGGATAACTCCAGCCTCTGTGCCGTTTGCTTTGCAGGCAAAAAGATATCTTCAATTTCTTGGGAAACACCATCTCTATCATAGTTAAATAAGACTTGTATACTGTGGCCTGGACGAGATAAGGTTGCATAGAAACTTTGCCAAACCCCTTCATGGGTTTTCTCAAACTCCGAAGCCCCAATTAATGCCGTCGCACCATGAACCTTTAAGATAGTGACCAAAGAGCCATCCCGAGCCACAAGGGTATGTTCATCTTCTGCGGTCTCAAGATCACAATAAGAATCTGCTGTTTGTTTTAATCCAGCACTTAACCACGCGAGTACAGCATCAACACTATCGATGACAGGATCCATAAAACTCATAGATGCTAATTCCTTTATTAAGCTAACCTGGGAAAACCCGAAAGATCAAATAATACTATTCCATATCATCAAAGGCGCTTTGCGCCCAGTGAGCGACTTGCTTTTGAAAGCGCCCCCTTGATGCCAACAGACGTAGTGGCTTGAGCAATTGACTGGTATCAGAAGCTTGATTGCCCGCTTGGTAACCAATAAGCAATTGACCTAACACACCTGGGGTTGACACCCCCTCACCCAATTTTTCTTCCACAATCCGTGAACGCATGCGTAATGAACGATAAATAGCCTGGGCACTTTCCTTGTAAGTGGTTTCATTCACCATAGCACAAAACAAAACGTGGCACAGGCTGTCCAGTTCACCCTGGCTAATTTCAGGAAGATAAATAATGGTACCGCCTCCATAGCCACCCTCTCCAAGAGATTCGAGGAAAAAGCACTGCGCGCAAAAGCAACAGGCAGTGCCCATATTACTCATCGTATTACGACGATAATTCTGATCGTAATTAACAACTTCCTGGTACTCCTGAGCTTGGAATCCACAAAACTGACAGGTGTGATCATCCCGCTGCCATATTTTTTTCGCAATCTGACGGAATGCTTTATTTCGTTTTCGCGAAATAAACTGAGAATAGTTACCCAATGATGCATTCAAGAAAATTTCTCGCATCCCGCCTCCCAGCGAAAGAGATCAGATATCAACTACCTGCACTAAATGTACCAAAACTGTCGGTACCCGAAACACTACCCACTTCACCAGAGCTGGTAAATACTGTGGTACCCGCTGTTGTCATCACATTCGGTAGGAATAACATTGCCGCACCGATAAATAACAGTGCAATAGGCGTACCAATAGGAATTTGAGTTGGATTATCTTTGTGCGCTTTAAATTTAAAGATGGCCCCCAAAACAAACCCCATACCTGCCACATATGCGCCTGCGGTAATTAATTTTGCAAGAGACGAAAAACTCTCCACGACATTTTCAGCCAAAGCACCAATAGAGCCTGATGGTGCATCACTACCACTCGCAGCAAATGCACTGTCCATAAAAAACAGACTGCTCACAGCGGCAATGGATAAAACAATTTTCATCCAATTCTCAACACGTTGAGTAACCATACTAATATCTCTCCTCTCTGCTATTATAAATAACTTAATTTTAATACGACTTAACTCCAATCGATACCTAAGGTATCGTACAAAATTTTGGTAGCTTGTACAATGTTTAATGCAATCACTCCACCAATCAAATGGGTCACACCCTTGGCAAAAGTGCCTGGCTGGGCTTGCCCTGAACCTAATTTATGGAAAATAAAAATTCCTCGAAGAAAAGCGACACCACCCACAAACTGGACAATTGCGATAATCGTATTCGCTAGAGTATCCCATTCAGTACCCGTTTCGTCGTAAGCCAAAATACTGCTATCACCATAGAATGTGGTCAAACCCACATCAATAATAGTTGGGGAGAAAAGCAAGCAAACTGCAAGCCCTATTTGCGTAATAGGCCCCCGCAAATCTGTCCCAGATGCCATCATGGTTCGCATCTCACCATACTGTTTCAAGGCGTACATGGCTTTGAAAATAAAATACACCCCTGATAGATAGCAAAGAGCCGTCACAAACTCAGTTAAATAGGGAAGTTGCTCTTGGATATTGGCAAGCATTTGATCGACGTCGATGGGGCTGCCACTTGCAGCAAAAGCTAATGTGGGTAGGAAAGGTGCTATCAACCTTAAAAAAAGCTTAATTGAAAAATTAAAAAAGTTTGCTCGAAAAAACGGATAATGAGTAAAAAATATAGTCTTAAATCTCACGGCTAAAGCCCTAGCTTTCACGCAACATGGATCCATTATTGCACAAACTGTACCCATTTTCCATCATTATTCACTTAAATTGAAAAAATCAAAATTGTTCAATGCCATACTCAAACTTAGCACCAGATGACATAGTTACGAAACCACCACGAGGGTCGATCGCCACCACCTTTCCAAAGCCTGGCACAGTATCACCTTTAGAAACACTGACAATACGATTTTCATTATCTTTTAACCAAGCCCGCCCAGGAATAATCGCTTGCACAAAAAATCTCAACTTATCAGATTGCTTAAACCGCTCTGGTGTATCGCTAACATAAGCTCCATCGGATTTCGAGCCGCGTTGCCTAGCCGTCGGGCTGCTACTAGGAGTACGAGCAGGGTAAAAATCGCTCGGGCGACCCACACTAGCCTGAGTCCCTTGCTTTTTCACTGCGGCCAAAAGGCTAGTAATCGTATTATTTAACTCCGCGACTTGGGTTTGAATATTCCCCATACCACGGGACAAACTATTGAGTTGTGACGTATTCTGTGCGCTCTGTTTTTCAATATCACCTATTTTGTCATGAATTGCAGCAGATTGATTTTCCACTTGCTGCAACCGCTGCTCCAACGATGCTTGCATGTCTTGAACTTTTTTCATAAATTCCGCTTGCTGATTCATCATTTGGCCTTGAGAACCCACTCCTGTTGGCATTGGCGTGACTTTTGCAGAACTCTTGGTAGCCCCCGCGATAACAGCGGTCGATCCCGTTGGTTTAGAGATTGTCGCTGTTGAGGGTTTGCCCGCCTTTGTGGCGGACGGCGTAGATGGTGTTGTCTGTACGGTTGTAGGCGCACCTTTTTTCGCAAACTGGGGGGAGTCGTTGCTGCCGCCAATAACACCCACTAACTTGGTGAAACCAAAACCAATGACACCCACAGCAACCAAAATGAAAAGTACAGGCATCAATAATTCTTTTACATCACCCGATTTCGCTTTCTCAATAATTTCGTTGATTTTTTGAACGAACTGCGGGGATTCGCCTTCGTCTAAGTCAAATTCATCGTCATCATCGTCGTCATCATCAGACGTTAGTTGAAAGTCTTCATCCTCAAAATTAAAAGACTCTGATTCTTCCGCAAACTGATACTCATCGTCCTCTTCATCTAACTGAAAAGTTTCGTCTTCATTGCTTTCATTGTCTGACTCGTCTTTTTCATCCACGCTGCGAGCAACTCCTCAATTATTAGGACATCCGTCCATTTTGCCGCTATTTTGGGTGCTTGTGAAGCCTCTGTCACAAAAAAGCAACTGTTTCCCTGGGAAAATTTTCTCAGATAGCACCTAATCTGTCCCTAAATTAGTCACATCGGTGAGAAATAATATGCCAAGGCTTGTCCCAGAATCAACCGTGATCGTATATGGCCTGTCAAAAACATCTTCTAGCTGCTGCCCCAATGTGGTACCCACCTCGCCCAATGCTGCCATAAACTCTTCTGTGGGATCGAGTTGTTGCTGAAAGGTCGTTGTGCCTCCTGTAGAAGGAGTAAATGCCACAGAGCCTGATGAGGTAATCGCATTACCGTATCCTTCCAAGAACGATGAAGCGAATAACGTACCATAACGCTGTAAATAATGTTTATCTACATCACTCGCCACAGCCGTCCTCGCCGTATCTGGATCGATGGCAACCGCACTAACTGAAGTACTATTGGGTTGTTTAGGTACACTCATCGTATTGAATGTTAAGGTCACCGCAGACTGTTTCACTCCAGTAATCGTGGCAGGCTTTTGGATCGAACCAATCAATTTTGAACCACTGTATTTACCTCCAACAATCGTAGCTAATACAGGCCCCGGTTCATCACTATTAACGGATGTATTCAACACCGCAAAAGCAATATCCCCCGCTTTAATGACCGCAGGCCCGGTGGGTTTTGTTGCTTCATCTTTCTCACTATCCTCTCCCTCAGCCCCATTCCCTGCCGAAGACTTACCGTTTTTACCCAGAGCTTTGGCTTCTTCTGCTATTTCCCCGGCAACATATTGTTGGGTAGGATTACCAGAACCTCCATTCCAGGCAGCCATAATGGATTGAGCCTGGGTTCGCATGCCTTCTTGGGTCTGCTCTAAAGCTTGCTGCCTCTGTTGTGCCTGAGACTCCGCTTGCTGAGCCTTCAGCTGTTGCTGCTGTTGGGATACCTGTTGCTGCAATGCATTAATTTGTGCCTGAGTTGCCTTGTCTTGTTGCTCACCTTTACCTTTACCATTTTTACTGCTGCCTGTGGGAGAAAAAGTCAGGCTCTTTCCCTGGCCTTTTTTACTAGCACTGCCATCTTCCGAGGTTCCAGTGGAGATAATTGTCGGTAAAAAGCTTTTTCCCTTGCTGGTTTCACTTTGATAACGCTGATCATTTAACTGGGTTTGTAGCTGGGCTTGAGCAGGAGTCGCCTGAGCAATACCAGGCACCGACTGGATATTTCCCAAATTTTGAGCAACTTCAACACCCGCCGTAGGCACCGGAGGTCTTGAACGTTTAAATCCAAAAACTCCCACTGCCACAGCACCGATCATAATCAAGCCTGTGATCAAAATAATATTGCGAGTTTTTGTATCCCCAAACAATGCACCAATATTTCGCATAGTCTCTGCCACAGTTATAGACCCTCTACCTTAAGCTGTACCGGTTTCCCCTGATGGGACATCAGCACAGTAGGGGCTACCTGTAATTCATAGGCATTGGTACCATCGGCACTGGCCATTTTTGCAAACCAAGCGGGTGATAATAATGTTAATCGGCTACGCAAATACATTTTGCCCTCATAAAGCCACGCTTCACCTAAGTTTCCTTGAACCTTCAAAGGAACACTGCCTTCAGGCCCCACACCATCGAGGATATTGAGTAAAAGAGGATTGGCCGCCCCAGGCATACCGGCCCCCTGAATACTCGGTTTTGCATTAGGGCCAACGCCTTGAACCCGTAAATCCACCCGATAATCCACAATTTTTTGCCCAGGAATTAACGTCAACATCACAGGTGTATTTAACTTAACCAACTTAACAGCCAAGTTACCGTAGGTGTAGGCACTGCGGGCTTGAACCATCAAGGTATTACCTTTTTTATCCCAGGTAATGTTAAAGGTGGTGGGGTTGCCCAAATCATAGGCTTCAATAGGCCAGGGCGCACCGGTGGAATCAATGAACACTAACGAGCTAACAAAACCTTTGGACAAGCGAATCACTGGCGGTACCGTACCCGGTGCTAGCTTCACAAACAACGACGATGACGTTGGCTCCGGGGGCTGATCAAAAGGGGCGGTTGCCGTGGCTAACTGGGTTTCGTCCAGCATATTATGGAGGGTTTTGATTTGATTCGGAGATAGGGGAAATGCTTCTTGTTGAATTGAGCGAAAGGCATCCTGATTGAGCTGTTGCTCATAGGCCGGAGTCCCAGGTATATTCGCGTCATCTTCGGCCTTTTGGTCTGAAGAATCAGGTTTGGCCTCTTTGCTAGCAGGTGCAGCTGAGGTTGTCGCTTGGGTTGCTGGTGGCGTAACTTGTGTCGCCGGTGGCGTTTCGGCTGGAGGTTGCCCCACCGCTTGGCTCAATTGTTTGACAAAATCAGGGTTATTTTGTATCTCAGCGGCTAATTGTTGGGCAGCTGTAGACGTCGGAGAATTATTCGCAGCCGCAGCGAAACCGCAATATGCCAAAGCAGTCAAAAAAAGAACTGTACAAAATATAGAAAATCTCAAGAATTTAATACCCCAGGCCCCGCTATCCCTACCAGTTTTCCATAGGCTACGTAAAATGTCTAGTTTGCTATTGTATACTTATCGCGAGCAGGATTACAGCTTCATCGAAAAATCTTCTCAAAGCAATTAACAACATATACTGCTCGCAGGTGAGATTATATCATCTTAAATTCTCGGGGCAGCTCATAGTCCTTTTCGACTTCTGCCTCAAGCCATTGCACCCTCGCTTCCCGTGCTTTTTTTGTATCCCTATTGGGCTTTCTCACAATGCATCGATCCAACAGTTCACGGTACTGGCGATACTCGTCCTCCGAGGAAAGTTTATTACCTTGCTCTGCTAAAATATCCTTAGCTCGCTTGAAAATAGCTCTTGCAATTTTTTCGCTATCGTTTGTTTCTCGATATCTAAACGGCCTTTTACGTAGCTGGGCAAGCCGTTTATCAGAACCCGGAGAGTTACCAGCGTCAACTCCAATTGCATCCAACAGCGTTAACAACTGCTCAACTTTGGTAATAGCGGGGATGCATTTTTCAAAAACAGCAGCAACAAAACTCTGCTGGTCATGAGTATTCAAAGAAAGAATAGTCTTAACAGTCATTGCAATATTACGCTCTATTGGTAGTTTTACAAACACATCAATAATGTTTAGATTAGGCTGCAAAAGCAGCTTCCTACTTCTCTCAATATTGTTACCTTTAACTGCTGCCATAACAAGGTTTGAGATATTCTCAGGCTGATACTGCTTTTTGACTTCATTCTCAAGCCATTGCACCCTCGCGTTCTGTTCTTCTCTTGTATCCTGATTGAGCCGTCTCACAATGCATCTGTCGAATAGTTGGCGATACTGGTTATACTCATCCTCCGAGAAGAGTTCATTACCCTGCGCAGCTAAAATCACCTTAGCTTGCTCGAAAATAGCCCTTGCAATTATTTCACTATCGTTTGTTTCTCGAAAATTTTGACCTACAGACGACCTGTTGCGTAGTTTGGCAAGCTTTTTATGACTCCCCGGTGTATCACCCGCACCCACTCCAATCCCATCTAGCAGCCCTAACAGCTGTCCAACACTGGTAATACAGGGAATACATTTTTCAAAAACATAAGCAACTATACTCTGTTGGTCGTGAGTATCCGAAGAAAGAAGGAATTTAACAGTAATTGCAATACTATTCTCCATCGGTAAGTTCACAAATACATCAGTAATGTTTAGGCCAGGTTGCGAAAGCAGAACCTTGCCTATCTCAATATGTTTATGTTTAGCTGCGGTCATAATACAATCAGGGATCATTTCAGACCAATCAATGGATTGATGTGCTAAGAGCACTTTTACGAAGTCAATATATCCCTTTTGACAGGCAATATCCAGGACTTCAAAACGCCCTGACTTATTCACCTCATTAGCGTCCATCACCAAGCAACAGGCATGCAAGAAATTATTCTGAAATAAAGTCCGAGCTGCGGCTTCAGAGCCATGCTCTAACTCACTAAGTAACAATTTTCCTCGAGCACTTATCAACTTTTTCTCGTAAACATCTGCAAATTCACCAGATAGATCAATTTGTTTATGAAGCAGCCTTTGCGAATGAAGAAAATGTTGAAAAACCTGACTCATCTTATCTTTACCAAATTCATGCAAGCTAATCCGCTGACTTCTATTCAACATAGGTAAAATAAAATCCGATAGTTCTTTATGTTCAAGAAGCCAGAAAAGCGGTGTCTTCCCATTAGTATCCTGGATATCGATATTCAGTTTCTCTTGAGTCAAAAGTAGTTTCAGAATATTTGGATGCCCAGCTTCACATGCGTAATGGAGCGGCGTCTTACCGTTAATATCTTGCTGATTAACGTCAACCTGTAAAAGCAGGTTAACAGCAGTATCAGAGTCACCTTCTTTGCAGGCTTTTTCAAAACCTTCAGAGTACGACATATTTTTTTCCTCGTTATTATTATGTAACCCAGGCAAGACTATTACATCCCTGGTGCTGCTTGCACTTGGAGGTAATCCTTAACTACCTCATTGTCAAGCCATTCAAGCCTATCTGCTTGTGCTTTTTTTGTCTTAGCATTAGGTTTTCTCACAATGCATCGATCGAAGAGTTCCTGATACTGAGAATACTCTTCCGGAGAAGAAACCTTATTCTCTTGCCCTACTAAAATCGCCTTAGCCTGTTTGAAAATAGCCTTCGCAATTTTTTCGCTATCGTTTGTTTCTCGATAGTTACCAAATGTCCTCTTACGTAGCAAAGTAAGCGTCTTATTATGGCCCGGAAACTTGCCAGCACCGACTCCAATACCATTCAGTAGCTCTAGCAATGGTGCCACCTTGGTAATGCAAGGAATATATTTTTCAAAACAAACAGCAACCCTCGCTTGATCGTCGCATGGACAACGGATAAGGATATAAGAAACTTCAGCATGATAGCCATAGTGATAGTCATAGCTAGGTTGCGCTGGTAATTTCAGAAATATACCAACAATGTCCAGATCAGACTGTGAAAGCAAGCGTTGGGCAATATCGATATATCTAGATTCAACAGCAGCCACAAGCGTCTTATTAATCTCATTTCCCCAATTTCTCCAATCAATAGCGTCATGGTTTAACACAGCATTAGCAAAATTAATAGTTCTCTGCTTACAGGCCAACTCCAATATAGAAAAATCGCCACGCCAAGCCTGGCCTTCAGAACAAACAGCTCGAGGACTTTTCTCAAATAATCGTAACGCGGAAGCTGAATCACTATCAATCAATCTATATTCTATGCAACTTTTTCGCCTTTCTATTAATTTTTTCTCATATTTATCTGCATATTCACCAACAACAATAATTGTTTTGTAAAGCAATGAGCTATTAGAATCAAAAAGTTTAAAAATCTCATACAGCTCTTTATCGGTAAATCCACGCAAGTTAATTTCTTCACTTTTTTCCAGCACTGGTAGGATAAGCTTTGATATTTCTTCCACTAATTTGCGCAAATCTATTTTTTCTTGAGAATTATCATTCGCAGATACAGCAGGTATTGCCAGGTCAAACATACTCCCCGAGCCCTGTTTATCCACAATTTGCATCTGAAGCCTTTTAGACGAAACTTTGTCCCTATATCTAAAAAGCTTAAAAAGTGGTGTTTGCTTACGAAAATTAGCAGTTGATACATCAAGATCATCAACATTCCATAGCATGAAATTAATAACCCCAACATGTCCTTTTTCACAGGCTTGGAAAAATGCTGTTTCCCCGAATTTATCTTGCACATTATAACACAACTCTCGCTGTTTAAGCAGCTCATCAATGAGGTCTATATTAGGAGTGCCACTTGAACAAGCACTATGAAGCGCTGTCCGAGTATTCATATCCTGAATATTGATATTCAATTGCGTCTGGGTCAAAAGTAGCTTCAGGATGCTTAGATGCCCACCTTCGCACACGTCATGAATTGGGGCCTTGCCATAAATATCTTGTTGATTAATGTCAACCTGTAAAAGCAAGCCAAAAGCACTATCATAGTCACCCTTTTTGCATGCCTCTTGAAAATCTTCAGAATACGCTATCTCATTGTCCGGCATATCATTTTTCCCCATTTATTATTGTCAGTTAACACGGTATTGTATACTAAAAATACCCAAATAGCTATACCAGATTGATCAATAATTGCATACCCATAAGATCCTTGGCTCGCTCAGGACTGGTTCACGGTATCCATGAAAGCTTAGATGAGCTGGGAAATCCCTGTCGAACTCTCAGGAGCAGTCGGCAGTGTTAATCGGTAATACACCCAAAGCGAATCATATTTTCCTTGTTGAACTTCCATTAAACTATTATCTTTTAACGGCTTACTGAAACCTCAATGCTCTATCTTATAATGATTGAAATCCACCTTCCATGATAGCCGATATTTCATTTGCATACTGGCCAATATTTTGAAAGAACTTGATAGCACTATCTCTGAATTGACTTAACGTTTCATGATACTTGTTATACAAGACATTTTTTTTGAAAAGTTTCCATATGGGTTCAATTAAATTTAAATTA
>JAJFKH010000105.1 GCA_021773305.1 Gammaproteobacteria bacterium
CGTTAGATTTTAACGTTGTGGCAATAAAAAAAACGAGGAATAGTTATTCTATTTCGATGTCTTTTTTTGTTGTCAAAACGTTAAAAGATAATGGTTTAATGGAAGCTCAACAAGGAAAATATGATTCGCTTTGGGTGTATACAAGCTCCAAGGCGAGATGCTTGCTTTTTTTCGCTTAAGGTATCAAGTAATGGTGACATTTGTAAGCCCACTTTATAGTTGGTGTACCCTTTTGCAGACATATAGAGTTCAATATTACCACCTAAAATTTGCATTTCTACGGGGATGTTATGAATAATATATAGAGCCTTTACCACAGGCTCTCTTGAAAAACATTCTTGATGGGATAAGTATTGATTTCGTAGTTTATAAAGATTCACTTTTTCCAGATGGATTGATTTGATTTTATTCGGGAGTAATAACCCCAACCGGAAGCTTCCTGTGGCATAAATATTTGTTGTACTTTACCAAAGATAACATGTAGATCCTTTCCAAAAAGATCATTGATTTTATTTTCGATAGTAGTGTTAAGAGCAGGGAAAAGATAGGAGAAGCTTTCTTGGTTCAGATCTGCTGCCTTCTGAGCAAACCCCAATTTATATAAAATGGGAACAATTACATAGCGAGCAAAGCAAGCGGATTGTAAGCTTATGATCTCAACTGAGAGTGGATTTTCAATAAATTGTTGACCTAAAATTTTTGCAGTTTTTTGTATGAGTGAAAAATTATTTTGTTTGACCACGAGTTCTAGTTGGCGCAAAGCGTCTTCATCTTCTTTGCAGACATCATGGGTTAGGTGCTTCGATAAATCGATTATTTCCTCGAATTGCACCGCTTCTTCACATAATGCATTGATTATGCTCGGTAATTTAAAAAAATTCGTATGTGGCATGTTGTCTCTCTTGTCTGATGATTTGTAATTTTTATTTATTATATTACAATAATTTATTGTTAGAATTGAATGATAATGATGAATACCTTGTCATATCTGATCAAGAAAAATGGATGGATATCGATAGAGATTTTTTTAAAAATTTTATTTATGAACGATCGAAGCATTCACTGGATATAAAATTGATTTTAGAATCCAGTGAGCATGCAAAATATTACCAAGGCAAAGAAAAGCAATACAATGAAAAAGTTAAAGTATTACCTAATAAAGTCAATTTTAATATTAACCTCATCATTCTTCCCCATAAGGTGATCTATGTACAAATTGTAGATCCTATTTCTGCTATTGTTATCGAAAATCCAAATGTAGTGGCAATGAATAGAAGTTTATTTTATCTTATTTGGAAATTATTGCTGTAAAATGGGAAGAATCTTATGTGCATTGTTATTTCTGGAGTCCATTGGAAAAAACAAAGCAACGAGCGGCGTATTTTACAAACGAGTCATTGCTTTGCCATTCCATCTGTGAGCAGTATATAGCGGATGATTGATTTAGAAAACCGCTTAATTCTGCACGGATTTCATGGCTTTTTGTCGCAATGCTTCCAGCTGATTTTTGTTCACACCATTTTGCATCTGTAGCAACAGGCCGGCATTGGTCACGTTCATTTGCTCAATGTTGCGATTCATTTGATAGATTTGATAGTTTAAGTGAGATATTAAAAAGAGCGTTTCCCGCTGCACATCCACAGGATTGGCTGTGGCCATTTTAGATGTCCAATCAGAGGATAACGGTAAGGTTGCAATTTTCTCTTGTAGCTCAAGAGGGCTTGCTGCATCAGGTAACCCAATAAAAAGTCCCAAACGTGGTACTCGTGTTCGTTGGGCTATCATTTCGTTTAAGGTGTTGGTTGCAATGGACTGAGTCGCGGCATAGGTGCCTAGAGCGGTGCGAAAATTATTGACACTTGCATTGTCTACATTTTGATAATTATCAGCGAGTAGCTGAGGCAAATTACCCCCCGAAGATAGAAATTGGATCAGACTTTCAGCATCTTTTTGTTGGGTGTCTGATGTGATTGCTTTGGTTTGCAGTAATTCGCCAATGTTAAAGGGTGCTAATTGTTCCGGCGTGACTTGTTGTTGGGAACTGTTCGGAACTAAGTCCGCCATAGTTGCGGTGACTTTGCTGTAGTTATTGTTATCTCGGATTAAGGTTAGCCGGGTGGTGAGTCCGCTAGCAGTGCTGGCAAGAGCCGTTGTAGTCGCATTACTCAGGGTCGCCTCAAGGGCCGCGCCACTATTGATTTCACTTGAGAAATCCATGTTACCTTCGACTAAAGCATTCATGTAGCCAAATAACAAAATAAAATTCCGCGCGACGACATCTTTTAGGTTCTGTATTTCTTGAACAACCTGATTGCAGCATAGACCACTTTCTGTTTCATCAGCCATTACATTGGCAGAGATAAAGAAGGATCCTGCTGTTAGGCTAATCGCCGTTAAGGTGATGGCCGCGGTTTTTTTCAGTGTGTACTTCATAGTTGACTCCACAAGTGTTTCGTTATTAGAAGAATATCCTATAAACCATAATCCCAACCGGAGCTGGATCCAGAATCTTGAGATTGCTTGTTCGCTTTATCTCCCCAACCGGTCACATTGCTAGGCTGGGCTTGCTCTTTAGCAGGCGCAGGCGTCGAGGAGGGTTGACTTGTTTGTACGGGCTGGGGTGCTATATAAGAGGGCTGTATTGCCTGGGGTATGGTTTCCTTTTTGCCAATTTCTTGTTGTAGCGAAGCGATATTTTTTTCGTAGGTTTGTTTTTGTTGATTTTTTGTTGCTTGGGTTTGTTGTATTGCATTGTTGGTGTTTTGTTGGGTGGTTTTTAACTGAGTGCTTAGTTGACTCACAGGATCAGCAAAGCAGCAGGTTGAAAAAAATAGTGTGGTTAAGGTGAGTAAAATTTTATTGTTAAGCATCTTCTCCCTCCAGAGCTTTGAGTACGATAGAAAACCGTTCTGAAGCAAACACCCGAGCTAACAGGCGCAGGCGTTCAAAAACAATATTGCGGCGTAAGAACAATCCGTGAACATCATCGTTACTTTCACTGATTTCTTCTGCATGGATTAATAGTTTGGATGCAGCACCTGGGTGAGATGTATCCATAGATTGTAATAGGCGTAAGGCGCGGCCTGTTTTAATATTGCAACAGAGTCGGATAAATTCATCTTCCTTGCCCAGCTCATAATTGCCGGTTTTGTCCAGTTGAGTGCCTAGATTAGCAATAGATTCCTCCAGGGCAGGGTGGTCATCTAATGGCCAGTGCTCTACGCTTTCCATAAAAGTGACCACACGGTATATCATGGGATCGGCATAATCTTTCCAAAATTCGTGGACACCTTCATGGGATAAATCGGGCATAAACGGCTACCTTTTCATCTTTCAAGAATTCTTTGCTATGCTCAAATTAAGTAGGCGTAACAAAGAGGCGAAATCATTGCTCGTTTTCTGACTATAGACTGACTGAAATTTTCGGTCAAGTCTTTTCCAGTTAGAAGGTAAAATTTCCCTATTTTGTTCTATTCAATTAAGGTTGCTTTAATAAAAGTCATTGATTTTTAAAAAGTTCTTGACATTAGGTCATAAAATATTTAATACTGGAAGTCTGTTCTTAAATTGAACACATGGATGGGTGGATTGGTTTGACAAAGGTAGGTTGAGAGTATGCTAGCTGATGAAGAGAAAAATTCATCCTCAGACGATTCCGAGGATGAGGGCACGGTTGAAGAAAAACCGAAGAAGAAAAAGAAAAAAACTGGCCGAGTTCGAGGCGCTTTAGCATGGTCTTTTAAGCCTTTTGTGAATGTGGCTGGATGGGTGGGTTTTCGCACATTAGTCGGCACCACCAGCGATTTAGTGACAAAGGCAAAATTTTATACGATTCCTCAAAAAAGCACGGTCAAAGAAAGTTTTGCAGAAGCAAAAGCGCGCTTTAATTTGAGTGATGAGCAGCTTCGAGAAAAAGGCCAAGATTTTTTACGTGTTGCTATTGTTTGTGCCATGATTGCCGCATTTATCTTTTTCTACGCAATATATCTTTTATTTAGCGGTGCGTTAGGCAGTTTTGTCTTAGCCTGCGTAGTTTCTTGCCTCGCCCTTGCAACGGCATTTCGTTACCATTTTTGGTTCTTTCAAATTAAACATAAAAAATTAGGTTGTACGTTACAAGACTGGTTGAACGGCACCATCCGCGGGAGTAAAAAATGAAGTTGCGATTTTTATTATTACCATTATTGTTGTTGCTAGCTCCTGTGGCATTTGCAGATAGTATTTTTGATATCCCTCTGCAAGATCAATCCATGATGTTTCTCAGTTTGATTTTTGGCTCTGTAGGCGATGTTTTACCTGGTGGCCAAGGCGCTCTTTTGAAGGGTGTGATTATTGATTTTAATTATGCCGTACTCGTATTAGGTGGCATTATCATCATTTACAGTTTGATGGTTTCCACTGTGAACACAGCCCACCAGGGGGAAGCCCTGGGAAAAGAATGGAATTCTGTGTGGATCCCTATGCGTGCGGCCATGGGTTTTGCTTTATTGTTGCCGGTGAACCCCCCCAATGACTATGCCCTCATTCAAGTGATGACTATGTGGGTGGTCCGAGAAGGTGTTGGAGCTGCGGATTTTCTGTGGAGTAATGGTGTTGACGGGATTCAGTCGGGAACATCCACGATGGATCTGTCGATGCTGTATGGCGGCCCTGGTGGAAATGTGGGTGGTAACCAAGGGGTTTATAAAAAAACCCAAGATATTTTTATTTCTAATGTTTGCGCTCGCCAAGGTGCATATTATCTTACCAAAAATGTGCAGTACAAATACGATGATAATAGAGAGAAATTCGGTATTCAAGGTGAAAGTCCCGCCGATATCTGCGGCACAGTGAGCTATGAAACCGATGGGGATGAAGAAAGTGCTGCAACCAACGATGCTATCACTGCCCTTTGGCAAGCCACTGATGCCATCGCCGAGGAATATTTAGGTTATTATAACGAAAACCCTCAACTGACAGACAGTCAAATTAACGCGATTCAACGGGAGCTACAGGGTGCTTCGATAAACTTTTCAGGGGCTATTTCTCAAATTAGTTCACAGACCAATGCTGATTCTGTTCGCGGAACCAATCGATATTCTAGCGCTGTGGATGCGGCAAAAAATGGTGGTTGGATTTATGCGGGTGCCTATTATATTACACTGACAAATGCGTTAAGCCAGGGTATTGATGCGAGTATCAAGGGGCCTGATACCTCGGGTATGGATCAAAGCAAAATGAATAGTCTACTGGGAAACAATGCCAGTGATTTCAATGCAGTCATCAGTGAGGCAAACAGCATTTCAACCCCCGATGATATGCAGCTCAATAGCGCTCAAGATATTGGTGATTTTTTTGGCACAACGCTGTTTGGTAATGTGGCACAAGCGTTAGGGCAGCTTATTTTTGGCATTTATGAAAGTATGGTGACAGGGAATGGCACAGATCCCATTATGGCCATAGCGACCTTTGGCCGAGTTTTAACAGCATTGAGTCTGGTGACGTATACTATTTTTGTGGGGGCCATGGTTGCATTAACTGTTCTTGCCTACGGTGTTTCCAATGAAATTGTTGCGAGTACTTTTGGTGCAGGGGGCATAGGGCCAGGAGTGACAACACTGGTGACCATGGTTGTGGCTCCCTTGCAGGTGGCACTGGGGATCTTGTTGGTTCAAGGGATGACAATGGGGTATTACGTGCCCTTGATCCCATTTTTTGTCTTTTCAATGGGGGCGATTAGTTGGATGATCTTGGTGATTGAGGCAATGATTGCAGCGCCTATTATGGCATTGGGGATTTTGCACCCGGAAGGACAGCATACAGTATGGGGACGAGGAGAGGCAGGCATCATGCTGTTAACTAGTTTGTTTTTACGCCCTTCCTTGATGATTGTCGGATTCTTTGCATCCATTGCAATGTCCTATGTGGTTGTGTTCTTTATTAACATTGGCTTTATGCCCGTGTTCATTCAAGATATTGGTGGTACGGGACAGCTTGGTGGTGGCATTACCTCGACTCTTTTAAGCCCTGTGGCGTTGATTATGCTGATGAGCTTGTATACTATGTTTCTGCTAATCGGGATCAACAAGGCGTTTAGTTTAATTCATCATGTTCCCGATCGTATTATGCGCTGGATAGGTCATCAAGGTGATATTGCCACATCCTCTGAGCAAGAGCTTGGGCAAATGAAAGGTACTGCTGAAGCCGGTGGTGGTAAAGCATCTGAAGCTGCCAGTGGCGCAACAGAAGGTGCGGGTGTGGGCATGCGAGAAGCCCGTCAAGATGTGAAAGAGAGAAATCAGAAGAGTGGGCCATCTGGTGGTGACGATGCGTCAGGTCAGACCAAGTAGCTGCTGTAGGGGGAACCTACACCCAAAGCGAATCATATTTTCCTTGTTGAACTTCCAGTAAGCCGTTAGATTTTAACGTTTTGGCAACAAAAAAAGACATCGAAATAGAATGACTATTCCTCGTTTTTTTTATTGCCAAAACGTTAAAATCTAACGGCTTACTGAAACCTCAATGCTCTATCTTATAATGATTGAAATCCACCTTCCATGATAGCGGATATTTCATTTGCATACTGGCCAATATTTTGAAAGAACGTAACTACTCACTCCCTACGATTCAATTTCCCCAGCCAGTGCCATCTGAATAGCAATTAATGGATTAATGCCTTTATTG
>JAJFKH010000106.1 GCA_021773305.1 Gammaproteobacteria bacterium
TGCCATCAGTTTCTTTCAAAATATTGGCCAGTATGCAAATGAAATATCCGCTATCATGGAAGGTGGTTTTCAATCATTATAAGATAGAACATTGAGGTTTCAGTAAGCCGTTAGATTTTAACGTTGTGGCAATAAAAAAAAACGAGGAATAGTTATTCTATTTCGATGTCTTTTTTTGTTGTCAAAACGTTAAAAGATAATGGTTTAATGGAAGCTCAACAAGGAAAATATGATTCGCTTTGGGTGTATATCTGACTTGCTTATCAACGATCAACTTGCCTGTGACATTATAGATAAATATAAACCAGAAAAATTTATTTTCAAAATACCTATAAAAAGCAGAAACCTAAAAGCATGTTTAAAATACTTAGAGTCAACATTTAATAATAATTTTTCATATTTTTTAATTGAAGCTTTTGTTAAAATGATAGGTGAATACCAAAAAACAACTGTATTAAATCAACAAGATTACGTGACTCTCATCATAAAAATTATAGAAAAACATAACCATTTGTTATTTGAAATTCCAAGAGACTTTTGGACGCCTGATACATACCAAGCTATCATTGACAAAGCACCTAAAACCATGACTTATGCTTATCATTTAGTTGAACAAGAAATCTTTACTCAAGATCAAATACAAAATATATTTATGCATACTGTTAAAAAAAATAGCAACCTCATATCTCACTTGAAAAACTACAAGAGCATAGGATTATCACTTCAATCATACTCTGAAATTTGCTTAGAGGCTGTAAAAGAAAATGCTAACACCATACAGTATATTCACCAAGATGCAATCAATATGTCCTTGTATCAAACTGCTGTTGAACAAAACGGTTCTGCACTTCAATATATCAAATTAAATAACAACATCCAAGAATCAGAGTATATAGAGTTATGTTTTCTCGCAGTAGAAAGAACACCCTCTGCACTCCAGTATGTTGATGACAAATATAAATTAGCCGTTATCGATGCATTAGATCTTGAACGTATAGCTCAACTCGATTATGGAATGATTGAATTTATCCCGGATAGTTATCCTAAAAAGAAAGAGTTAATTAAAAAGATTGCAGACAATACCTCAAATATTGTCATCACGCAATATGACGACAAAGAGTTCAAAGATACTTATTTGGTCTATGCTAACCATCTTAAACGAAAAGGAAAGACCATTCATGTAAACACCGCCGGACTTAACTACTTACTTTCAACCATAAGTCCTCAGGCATCCATTAATTTAGTTTTGCTGGGACATGCCACCCATAAAGCAGAAAAACTTGCGGGTATCGATGCAAATAAAATAAACTCAATACTCATAGATAATGAAATGATCCAGCGGGTCACCTTGTTGGGCTGCCATTCTGCCGTATCTAAACCCCTAGCAAAAGAACAAGAAATGATAAGTGACTACAAACAGCGCCATACGTATGCTGGATTACTCATTGCAAATGAACTACCGGATCCAAGCAAGTATGAAGATTATTTCAAAAAAATGAAAGTAGATAAAAATCAGCATACAGCCAATAAATTTTTTATTCTGGTTCACTCACGAGCAAAAACAAGCTCTCCGGTATTATTAGAAATAACGAAAGGCACTGATGACGTAATAACTGAAAACAAATATGATCTTGATAAGAATAAATTAGATAATATAGCACCCATTCTAGGAAAAAATAAAGGGAAAATTCCCTACGCACCTAAAAAAAATGTTCTTTATAACTTAGTTGGAGGAAAAAACTCTGTCTATTTAAATCATGAACAATCATTACGCATGATTGGAGCAGCCTGTGGCTATGCTGATATATTCCATCGAGAACACCCCGAGTATAAACAACGAAAAAATGAATACCCATTTTTAGCAGGGCTGGAGATAGGTCAAGATGAAGCCGATGTCATACAACCTTCTTTGTTGAAACTCTTTTCCGACAAAATAAAATCCGAACCCAAAATCACCCGTGACATTGTTGTAAAAGGTTACACACAATCGGTACATGTGGATATTCAAGAACAACAAATGAAGATGGCAAGAACTTACCTTTATTCGAAAAAGTACAAGGAATCTAAAACCCCTAAGTTTTTCAGCCAAAAAGGTAAAGAAGACAATATTGAACGTAAAAAACTTAGAGAAGAACGAAGAAAAAATATTGATGCGATGGCAAAAGGTGAGACTGAGGAAGAATCTAAAGTGAAATCAATTAAACTTCACACCAAAAGACATAAATGAGCGAAGCTATCCCTTTACGGTGTCACTCCGCCGCTACCACCAGCACCACCTATACCACCAGCACCGCCTTCAGCAACAGGGGCAGCCAAAACAGGCGGCCCTCCAGCCTGACCCAGATCACCGCTTGCGCCGTCATTGCCACCACCGGCTCCACCCGTACCACCAGTACCTCCATGGCCCCCAGCACCGCTAGTGCCAGGCGCGGTGGTAAGGTCACCGTTGGGTACTTGATTTCCTACTGTCTGAGCATTGCCACCATTACCGCCGATTCCGCCGCTACCACCTTGACCTCCGTCGAGATTAGCAACAGCACTACCATTATTCACGCCGGTACCACCATTAGCAGTCACAAGGGCTAACCCGCTACCACCGAGTCCTCCCATTCCACCTGCGCCACCACTTCCAGCGATACCACCAGAAACGATCAAATCATTACCCGAATCCGGCCCTAACAGAAGATTATTACTCGCACTTGCAAGGCCGCCAGATCCTGCAAGTCCTACATTGCCTCCAATGGCTCCTATTAATGTATTCATATCCACAGAGGTCAATGTAACGTCAGTTAAGTTATCAGAGAAAGCGCCAAAGGCATTACCACCTTGGCCACCTGTACCACTATTGCCTCCTTGGCCGCTTCTCCCTGCTTCAGCAGTAATATCACCATCGTTATTTCCAGAGGTACTATTGCCATCTGCGGTATTCACCCCTCCGATACCACCTGCTGCGCTTGCGCCACCAACACCGCCATTGAGCTGAGAAATAGTACCATTTGAGAGCACAATCCCGCTTTGATTGTCCCCATAAGCACCGTAAGAAGAGCCGCCCGCACCGCCGACACCGCTAGCACCACCAGCACCCGAGATACCAACACCACTCGTCACAATCTCTCCACCATCATTACCACGATTATCATTTTGCTGAGCCGCACCACCTTGGCCACCGATTCCGGACATCCCTCCCGAAGCGCCATTAAATTGGCTAGCCGTTAATCCATTCACTTGGACAAACCCATTATTATCAACAAATAAACCTATTGCATCGCCACCCCGGCCACCATTACCTCCTTCTCCGCCCCTCCCCGAAGAGGCTGTAATCAAACTAAAACCACCTAGACCGCTGCTATTGTTTTCTGTACTAGAAGTGCCACCATCAGCACCTGCACCACCCTGCCCCGAATTCCCACCGGTCAGCCCTGTAAAATTCATATTTTCCATCACGGCGTTAACTCCATTAACCGCAACACCTCGAACTATCCCCCCAGCACCACCTATGCCGCCAGCACCACCTGCGCCACCCTGCCCGGAAGTTGCCGTGGTTCCAAGCGCCAAAAGAATAATGCTGTCACTCGCATTAGCATCTCCACCCATACTACCAACACCACCAGGGCCACCTCCTCCCCCTAAAAGTCCGCTAATATTTCCTGCAATAATTTTAGGTGAACCACCGCCTTGCAACTGAATCCCTGAAACCTGACCACCAGCACCTCCAATCCCCCCTTGACCTCCAGCACCACCTAAACGGCCAGTAATATCAAGTCCAAGAAAACCATTCGGTAATAAACTCCGAGCATTTCCGCTACCCGCTAATCCCCCTAGCCCACCATTACCTCCAAGCCCCCCAGCAATAGAACTAATGTTAACGCTTTGCAATGTACCCGCACTGCCGTCTAATAAAAGACCCACAGCGCCGCCACCCATTCCACCTGCGCCTCCTGTTGCACCACGCCCACCAATCCCAGCCTCAATTTCTCCAACCGGGCCATTAGCAACTGGACTGTCTACAGAATTAGCATCGCCTCCTAACCCCCCGATACCACCATGGCCGGCAACGCCACCAACGATGGTATTAACCGTTACCTCACTACTGAGCGACAATATTGTGGAATTCAACGACATACCATAAGCACCTCCACCATCGCCACCTCCAGCACCACTAGCACCATCACCTCCTCTTGCCGTGGGAATGACTCCGCCATCGCTGGCATCACCACCATTGCCACCATTGCCACCGTGGCCGCCATTACCTCCAGTGATGGCAGTTACTGCGACACCATTGAAGCGTAGATTAGCGACATTCATCCCATGAATGCCCGCAGCATGGCTTCCTGAGGTACCTGCTGTACCGGAAGTACCGTTCCCTGCATTTCCTCCTGGAGCATCCGCTCCATCTGTACCACCAACACCATCTGCACCATTAGCACCGATAATGTCTGACACCGCAACGTTTGTTAAAGAGACATCTCTGGAAGCGGTAATAGAAATACCGTAAGCAACACCACCATCCACACCTGCGGTTCCGGTATAATTGGAAACCCCTAAGTTATTCAATGTAATATTTTGTGCGTTCGTGATCTCAACACCAATATGCTCTGTAGTTGATAATCCAAAAATATTCACATCAGTGACACGATTGTTGCCAGGCAACATAACACTGCCTAGAAATGCAGGTCGTTGCGAGGGAGGCGCTGGCGTGAGATAACCTGGGCCTCGACCTACAATACCTTGACCATCGTTCATCGTAATTTGGGTGTCAGCATTAATATCATCAGTAAAGCTATAAACACCCGGATCGAATAACAATTGTGCAAGGCTTTGAATGTTGTTGATGTCATTGATCACTGTTTGAGTAAAGTCTTGCTTACGACAAGGTGCTCCAAAGGTACAGTTTGCCAATCCGGCATTCACATCAAAAGTAGCCCCACCAGTGCCGGTAAAAAACCAAGCCGCCGCTTCACTGGTTTTTTTATTGCCAGTATCTGCAATCACATTTTGGCTAGGCACTCCAGCACCTGTATAGAGAGTACCCATATGGCGTGGAATAGGATCGAGTATGCGCTCTTGTATGATTTCTTTTTTGACGGGAATAATCGGCCCACCGATATTTAGATTAATTCCAATCGCATAGGTAGTGTTGCGGATATTATCGTGGGAAATTTTACCTTCAAAGCCAATATGCTTGTTAATGGGGATTTGAATTCCTCCTTCGCCACCTTGGATATTTTTTTGCGCATCAGTAAACTCATAGTAAAAAAGACCCACATAGGCTCGACTGTCCCACAAGGAATGGAAGGTATGACCTACAATCACATCCAATCCCGGCCCCACTTCTTCTTCTTGCTGAAACTCCCTATCAACAATTTGGTGGTCGCTAAATTCTAGAAAACGAAAATCACCCAAGTCGCTAGCAAAAAAAGTGCGTTCTACATCGGTTTTTGAGTCAAGGGGGATGTAACCATTAAGATGAAAGTCCCAATCCATGGTGAAAAATTCGAAACCAGGGCCTGCGAATAGAAAATTAGCACCGCTATTGGTGCGCGTATAATCAACAAATAAATTAGCACCCCAAATTGAACTTTGCCCAGCGCCACGGTAACCAATACCACCACTGCCAACCCAGGCACTGTCTGTACCATATTTTCCTTGAACATCCCCATAAAAAATAGAACTAGGATTGCCTGCAAAAGGAAAAATAGACTCTCCGGTAATAAGACCGCTGCTGGTCTCAAGGCTAGAGTCATCGGCACTCACTTGAAAACCATTAACAAAGAACCTTGGGTTCATTTTATAGTCAGTGTAGGCGGCAAAAGCTGGCCCAGGGATTAACAGGCAGGCAGCAGCAAGCCAACTACCAAGAGCCGAAGGGCATAACGTGTTTTCAACTATCCGTTTGTTTCTCACCCGCCCAGTATAACGAGATCATATAGAGCGGGCAATAAGCAATTTATGGAAGTACCAACAGATAATTTCCTTGTTGGTAATCCTGTTCAGTTTTTAGCACTCGTTTGAGTGCAGAGGTTTGTTTAACCTTATAACGCATGTTGCTATTAATCAGTTTGCTCTCTTTAGCCTTCTCAATTAATTCCTTGCTGGGAGCATTTCCCACCAAGTCTGTGTATATTTTTTTCAATGCACGAGTATCATGTCGCTGGTATTCAGTTAAAGGGTTTTCCGCAGGTGTACGAAGCAGAGACAATTTTAACCTTTTAACTGGTTTTTCATATTTGTTACCTTCATTTTTGCTTATTTTTTCGCCTAATTTTTCAAGTAAGTCTACAATGCTGTCCTCAGATAACCGTTCTAATTGCTGGTGAAGCTGCTTAAGTCTTGAATCAGTGAGTTTATTATCTCCAAATAAATCATACAGCTTGTCCGCGGTCACTGTAGCTGTAGCATCCTGCACCTCTGGGATCTCAACACTTTCATCTTCGCTGTCTTCAAGCTTTCTCTCATTCATATCATCTTCGCTATCTTCAAGTTTCTTCTCAGCCGATGGGCTAAGCGCCGCATGAAATTGATCAAAATCATCATTTGATAGCCCATGACTCAAGCGTGAAATAAGAAAAAGGAGAGCATTTTGATACTCATCATTTTGAATTTCCACATTAACTCCAACCGCTATAAGCTCTTTAAATAAATCAAGATCATTACGTAAAATAGCAAGATGCAAAAAAGAACCTTCTGCAAACCGTTGGTTTTTAAATTGCTTTAATAATTGCTCTCGCACTCCAGGCGTAACTGAATAACTGGTCTCTTTCATGATAATATCTTTTACCATATCTAAATCTTTAATATCGTTAATAAACATAATAAATTCCTCTGCCTTTTTGTTATATTGAAGACAGAATAACATAGAATAATTAAGAAATTATGAAGCTATGGGCATAAGATTAAGGCAATATCAAGCGGCAAAATGCCATCCCATGGCATTAGAAATAGATTCTAACATCAACGAACCACGAATCGTCGTGCCTTTACGATTCACTCTAGGACTGACAACCGCAATACCACCTTTATTTGGGATCACCGCCATAATCAGTCCTGAGACACCACTTTTCGCAGGCAGCCCGGTTCGCACCAAGTGCGCACCAGATTCATTATATAGACCACAGGTTGCCATAATAGAAATCACTTGACGAACCGTTTCAATGGATAAAATACGTTCTCCATCCAAAGACACCCCTTTATTTGCCAATAACATAGGAAAATAAGCTATTTCCTTTAAGGTTGCCTCAAAAGAGCAAAGGTAGAAATAATTTTCCAAGATATTATCCACATCACCATTGATGACATTCGTACTTTTCATTAAATAGGCTAATGAACGATTGCGATCACCTGTTCGTCGCTCAGAGGCATAAACCTTATTATTAATTTTTAATTGAGTGCCATAAAGTTTTTCTATCCATTGCTCAAGCCAGTGAAGTTGTTGTTCGTGATTTCCGGGAATGTGACTGCACAAAGAGATAGAACCTGCATTGAGCATGGGGTTAGATGGCAAAGGCCCAAATTGATCTAATCTGGCAATGGATGCAAAATCATCCCCAGAAGGTTCAACGCGCACCCAAGAATACACTTTTTGAGAACCAAATTCTTCTAGCATGCTGGCTAGCACTGCAACTTTTGCAGTACTTTGCAAGGTGATAAGTAAATCCTGCCCGTCTCCCGCCTCATAGCGACTACCATCTGTCATTAAAACAGCAACCCCTGTTGTTTCAGGATCCACAGACTCTAATTCTGGAATATAAGATGCGGATTTACCATCGCTGTTATTTTTTGCTTCTAAGACCGCTGTGTTTAAGATTGTATTTAATTTTTTAGGCATATAAACTCGCTTTCATTTATGAAGTAACACTGTTTAATGACGCGGTATGAGCGCGTTCTCGAATAGCTATATTTAAAATAATATTTTGAAACATCACACAGCCCCCTCAGATCGTCTTGGCCTAATGGTAATTATATCAGTAACTGGACTAAAATTTGGCACATTGAGATAAAATTTCTTAAATTTTGCAAACAGTTGGGACGAGCTGCCGCCATCTAAATTCAATGCATTTCGACAGTTCAACCCACCCTCAGCATTTGATTTTTTAAGAATTTTTGCTAAATCATGAGTACTAATGACAGCTTTGTCCGTAACCGCAACAATCACCTTACCATCTTCGGTAATACCCAAAACGGTACGCTCGGCTAAGCCTTCCTTAAGTTTTGGAATTTGATGATTGATAAGTAACCTAGGGCCAGCCTGTACTGCAAAATCAATCTGTCGTGTTAATTTAAATTGCCATTGAGGCACAATCGTCGCCTTATTATTTTGGATATAAAATATACCCCACCAACTGATTTTTTTCAGGGTATTGCGAATCACCCCTTGCTCCATGCGCAACCCTAAAGGTTTAAGCTGAGGGGTAAAAAAACCACCATTAATAGCAATCCATGCTTGAGATTTACTGGCTAAACTACGAACAGATCCCGCTGCTCTTTGATGATCTCGCGCTAAGACCACATCGAAACGATACTCACTAAGATCAATACGAAAGGCATGCAGCTTACCCCGATTCCCTGGAGAAGACAGGGGAACGGTACCATATTCCAGACCCGGCGCTAACCTATCCCATGAGATCTCTTTAGCCAGGCAGTCCAGCCAGCCTAAACTGAGTAAAATTAGCACTGCAATGCGCAGCATAGTGTTCCCTTTTATACTTGTCGCGGATAGAATTGCCCCATAGATAAATTTTGTATACTGATGAACTTTCATTTGTTAGCGTCCAGATTGCGTTTAGATTTGAACAAAAAGGCCAGAAAAAGCAAGGCGCATAGCCATCCTATGTTACGAATCTTTTTCGGGCCTTTTTGTCCAAAGATGGATGCAAAATGGAATGCTAAAAACGGCAATCCTACCCGCGTCAAGTATATTACCATCATGCAAGAGTAGTCTATATGGGGTATGCATTTCAAGGAGAAAATGTGTGAGTCATTATTATTCGAATTGATATGCTACCCTCCAAAGCGTGTTCTCGGATCAAAAGCATCTCGCAATGCATCGGCAAACAAATTAACACTAAGTACAAAAATGAACATAAAGCTAAAGGCTCCCAGCAACGGCCACCATACAATAGGTTCTCGGGCAAACTCAAGCCTGGCACTGTCAATCATATTTCCCCAGCTAAAGGTCGTCGGATCCACGCCCACGCCCACATAGGTCAATACAGCTTCAGCCAAAATCAAGTGACTAAAATCAAGCACGGCGGTAATCAAAATAATATGCACCAGATTTGGTACAATATGGCTCCATATAATCCGCCCATGACCTGCCCCTAAAGCTTTAGATGCCTGAATAAAATCTAATTCTCGTAATTTTAATGTCTCTGCACGCAATACTCGACATAAATTTGTCCAGCTCGTCACTCCGAGTATAAGGCAAAGAGTAATTAATCTTGCATCGGCCCGAGAAGCCAAGGATGAAAATGTCTCAGGATGATTGTCAATATACACCTGTATGGAAAGGATTGCTGCGGCAATTAATAAAACCCCAGGGATAGAACTTAAAGTGGTATAGATATACTGAATCACATCATCAACAATCCCTCCAAAATAACCTGCCATTGTACCCAGCAGCACGGCAAACGGGAGCATAAATAATGTGGTTAAACTGCCTATCAATAATGCCGTACGAATACCTTTTAAACATTCATAAAAAACATCATGACCAATTTTGTTCGTCCCTAACACATGGTAATTACCACTCATACCATGCGCCATAAAAATCATCAGCAGCATGATCCCAAGGGTGATCCAAAAGCTACGCCAAGCTAGCGGCAAATCCCCTCGGATAAATTTTTTAACGGTGACATGTGGACTCAGCTTCACCCAAATCAAAAGCAACGCCAACCACAAAAATAAAGCCCACATGCTGGCCTTAAGGAAAGTAAAAACAACATCAAGCACATAATGTCCATGGGAAGCTAGCACATGCCCTGGAATATGTTTCAAGGCTGAATAAAATCGTACGATTCGCCCATCAGGAGTTAAGCGCGACACTTTATTATAAGCATGGGTTGCCAGAGGCGCTGAATAGGTTTTCTCTGTTGTAGATTCACCAATGACTTTATCAAAAAAACTGTATACTTTAATTGAGTGATGCCCTTGTGCTGTAGGCACTCGAAAGTGAATAGAATCTAACAAGCCTATGGTTATATAAAAACAGAGTACAACTAAGGAACTCATGGCCAAGGGTTTCGTTAACATTTGTCGCCAAGAAACAGAAAATTGCTGGGAACGAAAACTTACACATAAACAGATAGCTAATAATGTTAATACTAAAAATAATAAATAATCTGTTGTTAAAAATGTAAAGTGTATCATAAATAACCTTATTTTAATCTCACTCTAGGATCAACAAATGTGTAAGAAATATCGGTTAAAATTAATCCGGCAATGTATAATACAGCACCCAAAAAAACCATCGAGCGAACAATCGCAAAATCTTGAGTACGGATAGCATCTATGGTATAGCTACCCAACCCTGGGATCCCAAAAAAAGATTCCATAATGAGGCTACCCAAAAATAAACTTGGGATAATCACTACAACACCTGTCAAAATAGGGATCATGGCATTTTTTAATACATGCACAAACAGCACTCGCATTTGCGACAGACCCTTGGCTCGGGCAGTACGCACATAGTCTTTATTAATTTCTTCTAAAAAAAGCGTCCGATACCAACGAATACCTGTTCCAATACCACCGATCACACCAATCACCACAGGTAAAATTAAAAATTTAATTCCGTGCCATCCGCCGGAAAAACCTGAAATGGGTGTCAATTGCATCACTCTGCCAATAAAATACTGACCAAAAATAATATAAAAAAGGCTTGAAATAGACATGAGAATAATACACAAAATCAACCCCCCTGTTTCAAGATAACTCCCTCTAAAAAAAACAATCACAATGGCAAGGATAATATTGGTTAATAGCCCTAATAATAGTACTGGTGCTGCCAACGCAAGAGATGGCCACATCCGTTGAACAATATCATGGCCAATATTTCGACCACCATCAGAACGCCCAAAGTGAAAAGCAAACATACTCACAGATTTTGTATAGAACAGTGTCTCAGTAATTTTCCCAGTTCCTACAGATTCTTGATTAAAAAATAATGGTTTATCATAACCATGCTGTTGCTTCCAATGCTCAATCGCATTTTGCGTGACGTATTTCGCACCTAATTGACTGCGCGCCATATCATCTGGCGTATTCACTGAAAAAAACAATAAAAATGTAATAAGATTAACGCCGATGAGTACCGGCATAGCATACAGTAACCTTCGTAAAATATACCCCAACATATTAATCTATCCTATCCATAGGGAAATGTTCCTTACGCCAAAAACGGTAAACAACAGGAATTAATACAGCAACAAAAATACCAAGCAAAAATAATAAAGGCCAAAAATTGGATTGATTCCATTGTTTGCGTTGAGATTGACGTTTTTCCATATCAATATCCACATATTTCAACCCATTATTGATAATTCCTGAAAATTTTCTAGGTGAAACCCACTGATGATACAACGTAAATGATTTTGGATGATAAGCGAAGACGAGAGGTGAATCCCCTTGTATAATTTCTCGCATTTTGTCAATAATCACTTGACGCTCAGAAGTGTTATCCATCCCTTTCATTTTTTTAAACAAGCTATCGAATTCTGCATTATGGTAATTCGATGTATTTTCTCCACCATGGCTCACCTTTCCATTAGGCCCATAAAGTAAAAATAAAAAATTTTCTGGATCAGGATAATCTGCGGACCAACCCCACATATAAATTTGAGAATTTCCTGTGCGGATTTTTTCCCGAAAGCGATTATAATGTGTCGATTTAACATAGAGTTCTATACCAAGTTTAGCAAATTGCTTACGCATCCAATTAAACTGCGCCCGTTCATTTGCTTGAGCGCCTCCGATAGCATCGTAATTTAATATCAAAGGCTGCTGTGTCTTCGGATCGATGCCATTAGCATAACCTGCTTCAAGAAGTAAACGTTTAGCATAAGCAAGGGAGCGACGTTTAATTTTATTATTTTTAAATTCATAAATTTTTTGATTCATCCCACCCTTCCCAGAACGATAACCAAATACACCTGGGGGAACTAACCCATTAGCAACAACCGCCCTGCCATTGAGGAAAATCGAGATATATTCTTCAAAATCCAGTGCAACCGCAATTGCCAAACGTAATTTTCTTGCTCGTTCTGACGCTCCTCCTACCACAGGATCGAGCATATTAAAACCTAGGTAATAAACACTTGGATCAATTGATGTTTTTAATGTAATCGATTTTTCAGCTATGGATGAGGTTAACTCAGGCTTTCCTAGGGCATCAATTTGAATGGCTTCATCAAAACTATCCGTAGCAATACCTGATTGGTCATAATAGCCTTGCAAAAACTTATTCCACCGGGGAATAGCTTCGCGCTCTAATGTAAATACAAATTTATCCACGATAGGAAGCAAGGTTCCCGACAAGGTTAGTAAACCTTTGCTTTCATCTTCTAATTCACCCTCTTGAGGGTAATATTCTCCTCGAAAATTTGGGTTTTTTTGCAAGGTCATTCGCCGGTTGGGATTATTCTCTGACAACAAATAAGGGCCTGTCCCCACAGGATACCAATCAAAACCCAAATTATGCTGCTCCATTCCAGACTGAGAATAAAAATAATCAACTTCCCAAGGAATGGGTGCGAAAAAATGCATGGCAAGCCAATAAATAAATTGTGGATATTTTCCTTTTAGATAAATACGATAGGTATAACGGTCAACAACTTCCACCCCTGGAAAGTCATATTTTCGCAAATCAAAAAAATGATTGGTATTCTCTTCATATGCCTGTTGTAGTAATTGTTGATACTCAGTAAAACCTATTATATGATTTTCCATAAAACCAAAAATAGGTGACTGGGTTGCAGGGTGAGCTAAACGTTTAATCTGATAAACATAGTCATCCGCCGTTAACTCTCGACTGTCTGTTTCATCAAAATCAACTAAAGCTTGTTGCGTGGCAGCCTCTTTTTTTGATAGTGTGTGATAACGGTATTGGCCTTGATGATCTTTAGCAAACCCTGGATGAGGTTGGTATTGAATCCCTGGCTGCAAAGTAATTTCATACATGCTGTAAGCAATTTGCGTTTCATCGGCATCTTTAGGCAAAGGATCGCCCTTGGCATTAAGATAGGTAATGACAGGCATTCTCGCGGCTGTCAATGGAGTTAAGAGGTAGGGACGTTTTAAATAATGGTATTGCAGTGGCGGTTCATAAATTTGACCTGTAAACAATGCTTCATCCACAGAATATGAACGAGCAGGATCTAGGGTTTTAGGCCGACCGGTAAAATGACTATAAAAGACTCGGGTTTCATCATTTTCTGATGGGTAAGGATGGTTAAGCGGCTTATCATCACAACCTGCAAGTAAAATGAGCAAGAGTAAAATAAACCCATACCATTTTCCCAACAAATTTACGTCACCTCTTCAAATTGTTCTTCTTGAGTAAAAAATATTGCCTTTTCACTCTCACTCCCCACACCAATAGCACCACGAAAAAAGCTTGCCGCATCGGGAAAACGTCGCCCCAAAAATGATTGCAATGATGATTGGATCATCTTATCAGTTTTCCAAACATCACCACCATAATAAATACCATCAGCTGGATCCGCCCCGCTATGATAAAAATCAAAGCTAAATTGCTTGATATAAGCGTACATCGTTGGATCTAACTGCTGATTTTTCAAAAACTGAAAAATGGTTTTTAATTCCCGCAACATAGAAATAACATTGCTACTATTTTTTAATCGAGGAACAGAAATCAAACTATTAGGAAATTGCAACGAATAATAAATTTTTCCCTGAGAATGCTCATAGTAACCTGGAACCATCATCAAGGGTGCGTAGCTCTTCAATCCATAATATTCAAGATAAGCTTGCTGAATAAAATTCGTGGGGGCAGAATGCTCACTCGTGTCTGCGATTTTAAAACCAACACCGGCTCCTAAACACAGGCTCACCACGTATTTTGCTGTTTCAAGAAGGTAAGGCTCTATTTTAAGATGTGCTTTAGCAAGCTCAGCCCCTAAGGATTCCCACATAAAATTATGACTTAATTGCGCAAAACTATTTTTTGCCTCTAACCAAGCATTTTCGATAAGAAATAGGCGTAGCTTAAGCCAATCTTTATCATCCTTGATATGATCAAACCATTGTTTACCAAAAAATAAAACTTCACTTTGCCAAGGGCTTTCCTTATCACCTTGTGCTGCCAGCTGAGAAAAAGTCTGCCATTCATGCTGTAAATTTTTAGGTAATGGCGCATCAATTGAAAAAGCCTTCTTCAATCGAGCATGACCATTGGCATCAGAAATTCTAGGTAACATAAAGATCGAGCGAGCGCCGCTGGTTAAATTGAATCCTTGTGTAAAAAATGGGAGCTTGTCAGACTCCAATAAATCCTGTGCACCGATAATTTTTCCTGGTTTCAGTACAGCAAGAGATGCAATAGCATCATTTGTCTCATGAAATAATTCACAATGCTTGTCTAAAATTAATGTAATTGGAACAGAGCTATAATTGAGCGATGGGTGCGAGGGCAAAACAACTTTGCCATTATCAATAATTTTCTTACCGTACCCATAGCGAGCTAAATAAAGTTTAAAGTGATCTGGGGGAGATAATGCATCAATTACCGCATAAAGTGTTGGCTGAATCTGCGCAACACGGTGCTTAATGTCTTTCCACGCCAGCTCAGTGATCTCATTTCCTTGATCCATGACCGTCGATCCATGCCTAACTTATCCTTAAGTAGAGTCAGTGTATCACAAGCCAGGGTCACTACCAACATTCGAATCATACCCTAGGGCTGTCCCATTAAAATTCTTACATTAAGATCAAGCCCATGCCTGGATTCTTGGCTCAGGTCGTCACCGCAAAGTTGTATGATGGTCAACGGCTATACCATTCGCCTACGTGCCGTGAACAAGTCACGGCACGTAGGGCGGCAGGGAGAAAAGCATTATGCTTGAGAGTGCTCTTTAGACTCTATCTGAAAGCTTTTTCTCTCTACGATACTCATACCGAAAAATCATTGGCTATGGACATATAGCTTAATTTTTGAACGTTCAATGATGCTATTGTTGTACAATTCATAATCTACCTGAGCAAAATCACGGGCAATTTCATCACTGAGAAGTTCCGCGTTTAAGTCACTTCGGTGGTTAACATTAATGACCTTATCCAACTCAACTAATGCGTAATCACCATTTGGCAACCTGACTGCTTTAATAGAAGCATCACCTCCTGGCCGTGGTAAGCTAAAAGCCGTTTGCAAAATCACCTCATTGATCCCACTTCTATCATCTCGGGCAATACCTTGCTTTGTTTGTAAACCCACACTGTGAGTCTGTAACTGTTTTTTCAGCTGGGTGCTATTTTTGCTGGTCTTCGCAATCTGTTCCGCAATGCCGCCAAGCTGCTCCATGGCTTTTTCAGTTTTTAACTGTTGCACAATCGTTTCTTTTACACTGGAAAGCGATAGATAGTCTCCAAGTGCATGTTGCTTCACCCGAAGCACAATCGCCTGAGTTGGAGATAAGCTAATAACTTCACTATTATAATGAGACTCTAAAACCTCACCACTAAAGGCCGCTGTTCGAACTTCAGCAGCATCCGTAATAACATCAACACCACGTTGCTTTGTGAATAATGCACTGGTTTTTACCGGTAAATTTAATTGCTCACTCACCTTTGTCAAAGCATCAGGGTATTCATAGCTAATATTTGCAAGCTGTTCGTATTGCTCTGCGTATAATTGCTCAGCTTTTCCGTTAGAGCGATCCTCTTTTGGTAATTGCTTTAGCAACTCATTAGCATCTAACACGACATAATCAATACTTACCTGCTCTGGGGTTTTAAACTGATCTCTGTGAGCTTCATAATACCCCTGAACGTCTTCGTCAGAAACTGTCTGGGTTTGAGCCACCTTGGATAAAGGCAAAATAGCATAACTAAAATCTCGGGTTTGGCTTAACAGCTCCATGATTTTTGCAATTTCAATGGATGTAGCAAATTCACTTTGTGCAATACCAATTTTAATCTGGTTCAGTAACAAGTCATCAGCAATTTGTTTTGCAAAAGTGGGATAGGTTATCCCCATATTGCTGAGGATCCGCTCTAATCGTTGGGAAGAAAATTTTCCACTTTCTTGAAATTCAGGTAATGTGGTTATTAATTCTTGTACTTGCTCTTCTGAAGCCATAAAGCCATTTTTCTTCGCTGTTTGCAGCAATGCTTCTCCGGTCACTAATTGTCTCATTGCAGTGGCTTTCATTTGAGCTTGAGCCTGCTCATCCAATACTGGAGAACGGCCCAATAATGAACGTTGCCTATCGAGCATATGCTGATAACTTTGCTGCACAGCTTGACGCGTAATTTTGACCGATCCAACTTTTGCCACAATGTTTGAAGCAGAGCTACCATCCAAATAGTTATGTATGCCCCAAAAGGCAAACGTCACACAAATGAGGATAATAATGGTCCAAGTGAACCATCCTTGGGATTTATCGCGAATTGACTGCAACATTTTTCATGTACCTACAGGAAATCACTTTTAAATAAAAAAAAAGCGCATTAAAAATAATGCGCTTTCAAGGTTGGCGGAGTGGACGGGATTCGAACCCGCGACCCCCGGCGTGACAGGCCGGTATTCTAACCAGCTGAACTACCACTCCTAAAAAAATTGGTGGGTGCTGAGGGGTTCGAACCCCCGACCCTCGCCTTGTAAGGGCGATGCTCTACCAGCTGAGCTAAGCACCCAATTGTATATCTTAACCTTTCTCTAAATCTGCTTGCAACCTTTCAAGCAACTTACTTCCGCCCTTGAATTTAACATCCCGCTTTGCCGGAATGTCGATAGGCTGACCCGTGCTTGGATTGCGTCCGGTTCGCGCAGCCCTATCTCTAAGTGAAAACGTACCAAAACCTAGTAGCTGCACAGAGTCGCCACTAAACAGCGCTTCTGCGATGGTGTCTAGCACTACCTCTACACTGCGAGTCGCGTCAGTTCTTGGCATTTCCATCGCCTCGGAAACTTGGTCAATCAACCCTTTTTTGTTCATTTCAACCCCATCTAAAACAATACTTAATTTTGTACCACTGGCAAGACTCACTTGCCAACGAGGAGTGTTTTATACCAGATATCGAAAGAACCTGTCAATAAAACTTTTACACTCGCGGTAAATAAAAAATAATTTGCAAAAAAATAGAACGAATTCTAGGGTAACAACCGCTTTGTGAACAATTATCCACCAAGAAAGAAATATTCCAAGATCATTTAATGAGTACTAGCTCGTCCGCCCTTGCCCTCAGAATTTTTGGATTTTTTTGCCATAGAGCGCTGTACTTGCTCTTTAGCATTAGGAACTGGCTTTGGTACTTCCACTAACGCTTCGGCAAATACTTCGTCAATCCAACGCATGGGTTTAATAGTCAAATTGGACTTAATTTTTTCAGGTATCTCTTTTAGCTCACGTTCATTCTCATGAGGGATCAACACGGTTTTAATTTCTCCTCGGTGGGCGGCTAATAATTTTTCTTTTAAGCCCCCGATAGGCAAAACTTCTCCGCGTAATGTGATCTCACCGGTCATTGCCACGTCGGAACGCACAGGGATCCCCGTGAGCACAGAAACTAGTGCCGTACACATGCCAATACCCGCACTAGGCCCATCTTTCGGTGTTGCCCCTTCAGGGACGTGGACGTGAATATCATTCTCCGCATAAAATTCAGGATCAATCCCCAAGGCCTGCGCTCGGCTACGAACGACAGTCATCGCTGCCTGAATAGACTCTTGCATGACATCTCCCAGGTGGCCTGTGTAGGATGCTTTACCTTTGCCTGGCATTGCAGCGGCCTCAATGGTCAACAGCTCTCCACCCACTTCAGTCCATGCTAATCCTGTTACTTGTCCTATCCGATCTTGCTCTTCCGCCGTGCCATAACGAAATTTTTTCACGCCCAAATATTTTTCTAAATTTCGTTGGGTAATACTGCGTGCTTTTACACCGGTTTTCTTTTTAGCTTTTTCATCAACCACAATTTCTTTAACGACTTTTCTGCAAAGTTTTGAAATTTCTCTCTCCAAGCTTCGCACGCCCGCCTCTCGGGTATAGTGACGAATAAGATCCCGTAACACTGCTTCAGAGATGGTGATTTCTTTTTCTTTTAAGCCATTAAGTTCCATTTGCTTAGGAATTAAATGACGCGCTGCGATATTCACTTTTTCATCTTCGGTGTAACCAGGAAGACGGATAACTTCCATCCTATCGAGTAAAGCAGGTGGAATATCTAATGAATTTGCCGTGCAAACAAACATCACATCAGACAAATCATAATCCACCTCAAGATAATGGTCATTGAATGAATTATTTTGCTCAGGATCTAACACCTCCAACAATGCAGAGGCAGGATCACCGCGAAAATCCATCGCCATCTTATCAATTTCATCCAATAAAAACAGTGGGTTTTTAACCCCTGACTTAGAAATTTTCTGTAAAACCTTACCTGGCATGGCTCCAATATAAGTACGTCGATGACCACGAATTTCAGCTTCATCACGGACGCCACCTAAGGCAACACGTACAAATTTGCGCCCGGTGGATCGTGCAATAGATTCACCTAAAGAAGTTTTACCTACCCCCGGCGGCCCCACTAAGCAAAGCACTGGGCCTTTAAGCTTGCGCACCCGTTGTTGAACGGCAAGATACTCAATGATCCGTAATTTAACTTCTTCAAGGCCATAATGATCCGTCTCAAGAATTTCATCCGCTTTTTCAAGATCATGA
The DNA here is from genome assembly GCA_021773305.1 of Gammaproteobacteria bacterium. Classification (GTDB taxonomy): domain Bacteria; phylum Pseudomonadota; class Gammaproteobacteria; order UBA1113; family UBA1113; genus JAJFKH01. Next base: position 18,894 of record JAJFKH010000106.1, read on the forward strand.
TTAATTTTACTGCGTTTTTTCCAAGGTAAATTAACAATCGTGTCAAGATAGTTTCGCGACACTGTTGCTTCCGCTGACATAGGAGGCATTGCTTTTAACTTATGCAATTCTGATAATGCTTTTTCTTTGGCTTCTTTCGGCAAACCTCTTTCTTCAATATTTTTAGCCAACGTTTCAAGTTCATCGGCGACATTTTCCATATCGCCCAGTTCTTTTTGAATGGCTTTCATTTGCTCATTCAAATAATATTCTCGCTGACTTTTTTCCATTTGCTTCTTAACCCGACCACGGATCTTCCCTTCGACTTCAAGCAAGTCAATTTCCGTTTCCATTAAGGTAATACAAGCATCTGCTCGCTCAGATAAATTCAACGCCATCAAAATTTTCTGCTTATCATTGACCTTAGATGTCATATGAGCCGCAATACTATCAATTAACCGGCTTGGCTCTTCAATTCCCCCAAGTGACGTTAAAATCTCTGGAGGGATTTTCTTGTTGAGCTTCACATATTGATCGAATGTTGCCATCATAGAGCGAATAATAATTTCTGCTTCTTTATCTGTAACAGCAGCATCTTCAATTAACTCAATATCTGCTTTAAAACAAGGCTCCGTGCTTGTATAAGAAAGGATTCGGCCACGCTTTACCCCTTCCACTAATACCTTAACTGTCCCATCAGGCAATCTTAGTAACTGTAAGAGTGTAGCGATACAACCAATGTCATGGATATCTTCTGGCGTAGGTTCATCATCCACCGCTTTACGCTGAGTTGCCAAGAAAATTTGTTTATTACTTGAGGTCGCTTCTTCCAATGCCAATATAGATTTTTCACGTCCGACAAAAAGAGGAATCACCATATGTGGAAAAACAACCGCATCCCGCAATGGAAGAACAGGAACATTACTAACATTTGATCCGGTTGTGGCCGTAATCTTGCTCATGAATAACCCCTTATTGCACAAACAGTTAGTCTGATGCTCTGCGACTTTGATCTGCTTTTTCAAAGATAAGCAACGGTTCCGACTCACCTTTGACCGCACCTTCATCCACCACGACTTTTACCACATCTTTCATGGCAGGAAGTTTATACATAACATCGAGTAAGACATGCTCCAATATGGATCGTAACCCTCGCGCCCCGGTCTTACGCTTCATGGCTTTCTCTGCCACCAATGCTAATGCTTCTTTCCGAAACTCTAATTCAACTTGTTCCATATCAAACAATTTGGCATATTGTTTTGTTAATGAATTTTTGGGTTCTACCAAAATTTTAATCAAGGCTTCTTCACTCAACTCATGGAGTGTCGCAAGCACAGGCAAACGACCCACAAACTCTGGGATCAAGCCATAGCGAACTAAATCTTCCGGCTCTACACCCTGCAAAATTTCACCAATTTTTTTATTTGATGAGCGATTTCTCACTGTGGCGGAAAATCCAATAGATGTTTCAGCTGAACGATCTTGGATCACTTTATCCAATCCAGCAAAAGCACCCCCACAGATAAACAAAATATTGCTTGTATCAACTTGCAAAAATTCTTGCTGAGGATGTTTGCGCCCACCCTGAGGAGGCACAGAAGCCACAGTCCCTTCAATTAATTTTAGGAGTCCCTGCTGAACACCTTCTCCAGAGACATCTCGGGTTAAAGAGGGATTATCAGCTTTACGGGTAATTTTGTCGATTTCATCAATATAGACAATACCATGTTGAGCCTTCTCTACATCGTAGTCACTTTTTTGCAATAATTTCTGGATAATATTTTCAACATCTTCACCTACATAGCCGGCTTCAGTGAGGGTTGTTGCATCGGCAATAGTGAAAGGCACATCCAAAATTCTTGCCAGAGTCTCTGCCAACAACGTTTTACCGCTGCCCGTAGGGCCAATCAACAGTATGTTACTTTTGCCTAATTCCACCTCATCATCGTCGCCATCCGCTTGGGCGCGATATAAGCGCTTATAGTGATTGTAAACCGCCACAGCCAGGACTTTTTTGGAGTGCTCCTGGCCCACAACATATTCATCGAGAATTTTGTGGATTTCAACGGGTGTAGGAAGCGCGCTAGGTGTTTCTTCTGTGACCGTTTGCTGCAACTCTTCACGAATAATATCGTTACAAAGCTCGACGCACTCATCACAAACAAAAACAGAAGGGCCAGCGATTAGCTTACGGACTTCATGCTGACTTTTTCCACAAAACGAGCAATAAAGCGATTTGATTTTATCACTGCCTCTACCGTTATAATCTTCACTCATGGGACACCTAAATTTGTTAAGCCTTCATTACCATATGCTGCCTCTTCCCAAGGATTTCAAGGGCAACAGAGAAAAATTATCCATTTCTCGCTATTTGGCTGCCTGGCTATCTTCACCACGGGTCTCAAACACAGAGTCTATAATCCCATATTCCAGCGCTTGGGATGGAGACATAAAATTATCTCTTTCCGTATCAACATTAACGACCTCAGGAGCCCGGCCGGTATGTTTCGATATGATTCCATTGAGTTTTTTCCTAATAAGCATGGTCTCCTTGGCATGGATTTCGATATCCGTTGCCTGTCCCTGATAGCCCCCTAACGGTTGATGAATCATCACCCTAGAGTTAGGCAAACAATGCCTTTTATCCTGGGTGCCTGCTAATAAAAGTATAGCTCCCATACTGGCCGCTTGGCCGATACATAAAGTACTTACGTTAGGCTTAATATATTGCATCGTGTCATAAACAGCCAAGCCTGAAGACACCACACCTCCAGGTGAATTGATATACAAAAAAATGTCTTTTTCAGGATTTTCAGACTCAAGGAACAACAATTGAGCAATAATAAGGTTTGCCATGTGATCTTCAATCTGTCCAACCACAAAAATAATTCGCTCTTTGAGCAATCGAGAATAGATATCGTAGGATCGCTCCCCTCTCGCGGATTGTTCAATAACGATAGGCACCAATTGGCTCACAATTTCTGATGAATTTTTACTCTCTAGCATAAATTTAATATCCCTGTTAATCTGCATTTGCTTCCATGATCTGAGTATAAGGCACTTCGACGTCCTTCACATCAGCATTTTCCAATAATTTTTCCAGGACTTTACTCTCTAAGGCCATGCCACGAATATCCTGCATCATTTTTTCATTTTTAAGGAAATAAGACATAATCACTTCAGGCTGTTCGTAAGCACTGACTCTTGATTTGAGTATCTCCATCATTTCCTCAGGCTCTGGCTGCAATGCTTCTTGCTCAGCATATTGACCAAAAATAATACCCAGATGAACGCGTTTTTTCGCTTCTGCTTCAATATCGGCATCAACCTCACCCTCAGCGTCTTTTCCGCTACGTTTATTTAGATGAGTACATTCTTCTGTCACCATAGAAGGAGGTAATTCTAGAGGATTGAGTTCGACCCATTTATCAAAGACGACTTTTTTTAGATCCTGCTTTAATTTCTCTTCGACTTCTCGCACCATGCCTTCTTTAATTTCTTCTCGCAGCTTTTCTATGCCACCTTCTTTGACTCCGAAGCACTCCGCAAAGGCATCATCTAATTCAGGAAGTTTAGCCACTTTGATTTCTTTTGCGGTCACTTTAAAATTCACAGCTTTGCCTGCTAGGGCTTCACTGTGATATTTTTCTGGGAATGTCAGAGACAGGTTGCGTTCATCACCGGCACAAACACCGAGTAATCCCTCTTCAAAACCATCAATCATGGATTTGCTGCCTAATACGAGGGCATGATCTTGCCCAGTACCACCTTCAAAAACCTCACCATTCATGGTGCCCTCAAAATCGATAGTCACTTGATCCTCATTCTCGGCTTTTTTGTCTGCAACTTCCCAATCAGCAGAATGTTTGCGCATTCTATCTAACGTTTTATCAATATCTTTCTCTGCAACGTTGGCGACTGTTTTATCAATAGCAACGCCTTCTAGATCCACTAAATTCACTTTAGGGATCATTTCAAATTCAACTTCGTAGATAAACGGTTTACCGTTTTCAAGTTGAACCTGATCAAATTTTGGGTAATTAGCCGGTGTTAGCTGCTCCTGTTCCAGGGCAGCCTTGAAGGTATCTTTCATAGTATCGGCGACAACTTGATGGCGTACATCTAAACCAAATTGCTGCTTAACAATATGCCGTGGAATAGGCTTATTCGGCCGAAAGCCTTTAAGCTTCGCTTTTTTAGAAAGCTTATTCAGCTCATCAGACTCTTTTTGTTCAAATTCAGACCATTCCACTTCTATTCGCAATTTGCGTTCCAAGTTTCCTAGCACTTCTACTGAAACCTGCATTCACCACTCCTACCTAATAAATATAAAAATTATGTCTCAACAACAATGGTGCGAAAGGAGAGACTCGAACTCTCACGGGTTACCCCACTGGAACCTAAATCCAGCGCGTCTACCAATTCCGCCACTTTCGCACGAACGGGTTATTTTAAACTAAAAACGGCCCGGAAACAAAGCCTAGAATAAACTCAGTCTTGAAGATGGCCAAATCACCTCCATCAAGGCATTTTTTTGAACAAAATTAAGGTCTTTCTGCTGATGCCTTAACCCAGCAAAATATTCCCAAAACCCTTCATAATCGCGACAAAGCTTTTTTTTATCCAATTGATTAAACTGCAACCAATTCGAACGATATAGGGTAGACGAGGCTGGAGAATTTGAAAGTTCTTGCTTCTCATCCAGATACCTATTATTTGCGCATATTTCAAGATAATTTTCTTCACTGGTGCGGGTAAGCAAATCCATTATTAAACAAAAGTGCTCTAGCTCTGGGGTTGATTGTAATCCGAGAAATAATGCAATAAAAACATTGTCAGGCGTCGCTATCTTGGTTTTGGCAAAAAACGAGCTGTGCGTGTTTTGGGTCTTAATTTTATCCTTATAACAAAGGACGATCCTTTGGGGATTTGGGATCTTAAGCGCTAATAAAAATTTGAACATTTCAGGCTGCTTTTGTGCAACCTGATAGGCGGATTCTCCATCTACTTGTGTTAAATTCAACCGAGTTCTTCGCGCTACCAAATAAGCCAATATATCCGTAGAACCACCTTTGAGAATATGGTGCAGTAGAGACTTTCCATCACTTAATTTTGTGGTTAAATGCGCTTTTTTCTGAATAAACTGTAACAACACATGCCAGTGCTTATGCTGAACAGCAAGTTCTAGTGCGCAGGGAACAATAACTTCTCCCTTTACAGGCTTGTTTGCTTTTCCTGACATAAAATATTGCGTATTAGCACCCTGATACTGTAACCATTCAACCAGTTTGTTATTTCCAGCCATTGCCGCGATCTGCAATGGTGTTGCCCTTTGCGGCACTAAAAAACGACCAGGATCCAAAGACAAAAATACTTCAAATTTTACCAAGCCTGAATTCACCCCTTGGGCCTTCGGTCTCGTTTGAAATAATAAATCCTGAACATAAGGCAAGCGAATCCTATTCGCAGATCCCACAAAAGGGTTCGGATCTTCAAAAACTTCCTGAAAATCCTTAGCAGAGGAAAAACAAAATTGAAAATGCTCTGTGCTTTCAATTTTGTTTTGATAACGTTGCATAACGTTTACAATTTGTTTTAATAGTGAAAGCATTAATGCATTATCAAACTGCTCGATACAGGGAGCTATTATGTAACTTATCTCTTGTATAAAGTCATTAAAGTTTTCGTTATCTTTCGGAGTTAATAGCAATGATTGGGCTAACTGACGTTTTAACGCCTTATCACCCTGCCCAATTCGATACCAATCATCCAAATTTGTCACAAGCAACCCGTAATCTGTTTTATACGAAGGGCTTAGCTGCCCCTTTGCCTTTACTATTTTTTGGATAATTTCAATATCGCGCTTCAATATGAGATAAAACGTCGGATAGGTTCGAAAATTTCCTTGATACCACGCTAAAAAACCCGTTGCCATACCGGATCGGTTCAATGCTAATGAAATACAACGCTCCACCTCGGTGCGCAATAATGGATCCTTTGCACAATCACCATAAAAGCGAAATAAGTCTTTGAGAGTTTGTGGCATTGTTTCATCTTTGATGAAATGTTGCCGGCTGCACTCATCCATCATCGGACCTAATTGAGCGCACACAGCGAAAATATCTTTCAGCCTAAAAATATTTTCCACCAAGCACTGCTCAATCAAACAGTCAATCTTTTCATTAATAGATAAAAGTGTTATATCGGCTTTCTCTGTGACGTCGCTCATTTTTATTATCCTTATTTATATTTGTTTATATTTATCCCAGACAAAGCAGTCCATCGCCTGATAATTAACAAACCTTAACAGATATACTCATCTTTGCCAATCAAGGCATTCGGCTAAAAGTAAATATCAAACTGTGCAATGAGTCCTGTGGATGAATTTCCCGGCGGGCCAAAAATAGGGCCAGCACTACCCGTTGCTGTTTCATTGGAACCATAGTGATGGCTATGGGCCACTTGAAGACTAAGCAGAGTATTTTGCCAAATAGCACTGCTAAGACCCAAGCCAATACGCTCTTTAGGCACGCCCAGTGGGAGCGCTTCACTCGTTCTATCATAGGCTACAACCACAGAGCTAGGACGCTCATAAATAGCAAAGTGATAAACCCCCTCTGTATGAAAGCCACTGGGCTTAGCCCCTTCCCCATTAAACGTTAAATCCATCGGGTCAAAACTACGCAGAGAGGTGGTATATTCCCCTATCCAAGTAAACCCATACAAATCCAAAGCCGTTCTTAAATCCACGCCGGGCACGCGATGTTCAAGATCTTGAGATCCATTCGCCGCAGAAAAACCACCAAATTGTGGTGGACTATTAAGGGCCAATTGCATCCCTTGGCTATCCGCTACGTTGTTAATATAGCTGGTACCAAACTCACCATGGAGCGCTTTCCAATTAAATCGATAGCCAAGATTACCACCAAATTGATTAATGTGATTACTTTTGCTCACACCATTTTTATTATCCCCACGAAAGGTAAATAACGCGGCATACGGCCCTTGAACATCTGGCTCTTGATAACCCACCATCACCGCTCTTGCCTTCGTACGGAAAAGACCGCGGATCAAAGGAGAAGAAATCATGTAAGTACTGTATCGCCCAAAGGGGACATAGACTTGCCCCAACGTTGCATACAGAGGCGAGCGATTCAAATTACCAAATGTAATAAAACCATTATCGATAAAAACATTAGAATTCGTTACTCTGTTGCCAAATAACGGCGAAGATGAATTATAATTAAAAGACATAAATCCTGTGAACCAAGGATTTATCAACGCCTGCACATCCAATTCCGCAGAACTCAAATTGATATCGCTGTCTTGACCACCATTAAATTTTCTAACAGTAAACGCTTGTCCCTCAACCACCCCACTTAACTCTAACAGCGGATAACTCGGCAAATTTAACCCAGATTCAAGCATGCGCTTTTCAAAATTTTGCCGTTGTCGCAGAGCAGCAACATCGCGATTAATACTAGAGTAATTCACAATCAACCCCGATCCCCTAAACTCATAGCGAGAATGGATATAGGGAGATGTGATCACTGATGTACCACCCAAATTTGCTAGTAATCGATAACCGTAGGGAAGTGGCGTGAATAGCTCATCCGGCTCCGGCCCGTCAAAACGACCTAATTCAAGAATTTTTTTATGATGCACATCAGCATCTTTCAACGGCGGCGCTTCGAGTAACTTATCCTCTGGAAAATAATGATTTAACTTTTCTTGCTCAGATGCTAAACGCTGTTCTTGTTGCTTCAAATCTCTTATCTGCTCTTCGAGCAATACCATATCGCGCTTAATTTGCTCAGCTTGCTGATTAAAATGCTCTACCTTTTTCTTGTAGGCTCCATCCCCGGATTGGGCGGTTGCAGCAAACGCCGGAGTTACGGATAATAATGATACAGCTAAAAAATAAACGACTCGTTTCACTCTATTGTTTTCCTTTGTGAGACCACTAGTATTTGCGATCGGCATCGCTTAAAATGGGAGGTACATTATACCTTAAAAATTGAGACACATGCAATCGCTTACCCTGACTCAACCGGATGATTGGCATCTTCACTTACGCGATGGTAAACACTTAGCCACCACTTGCTTAGGAACCGCTCAAGCCTTTGGCCGCGCGATTGTAATGCCAAATTTGCAGCCCCCTGTGACAACTGTGGCGGACGCAGAAGCCTACCGAACGCGTATTCTTCAAGCAATGCCCAAAGACCAAGCCTTTGAACCACTCATGACACTCTATCTCACAAACCAAACCACAACAGAAACCATTCACGCTGCAAAAGAAGCTGGTCATATTTATGCGTGTAAACTGTATCCCGCTGGAGCGACGACTCATTCTGATGCAGGTATCACAAATATAAATGCCATGGATCCTGTATTTTCCGCCATGGAACACAATGGCATACCCTTACTGGTTCATGGTGAAGTCACAGACCGTGAAATTGATGTATTTGACCGAGAAATCGTTTTCATTGAGACAGTGTTAATGCCCCTACAGCAACGTTTTCCAAAGCTTCCCATTGTCTTGGAGCATATTACCACAAGCCAAGCCGTGGATTATGTCAAAAACGCCCCGGCTAACGTAGCAGCAACCATCACCCCTCACCACCTTTTATTTAATCGTAATGACATGCTGGTCGGTGGTATTAAACCGCACTATTATTGCCTACCCATTTTAAAACGCCAGCAACACCAGCAGGCTCTGATTGCTGCGGCTATCAGTGGCAACCCCAAATTTTTCCTCGGCACAGACAGCGCCCCTCACGCAAAAGAACAAAAAGAATCCAGTTGCGGCTGCGCAGGGATCTATTCTGCTCCTTATGCATTACAGCTTTATGCCGAAGTATTTTATCAGCACAATGCCCTAGAAAAGTTAGAAGCCTTTAGCAGTTTTTTCGGCCCTGGTTTTTATCAATTACCAAGGAATACTAAAAAAATCACCTTGGTGCGAAAAACGGTAACGATTCCAACAACCTTACCTTACGGCGAAGACACACTCATTCCCATTCATTCAGGACACGAGCTTCCATGGACAATAACGACATAACAACCATTCAGCCCTCAGGGATCCAAGGCCGCTTCCGAGGTTACTTACCTGTGGTTATCGATGTGGAAACCGCTGGTTTTAATGCCAAAACCGATGCACTCTTAGAAATTGCTGTGGTGTTTGTCCACATGGATCACAGTGGCATACTCAAGCGTGGCAACACCGTTGCTCACCACATCAAACCCTTTCAAGGGGCTAACTTAGAAGATCGCTGCTTGGAATTTACGGGTATCGATCCCTACCACCCTTTCCGCTTTGCCGTTCCTGAAAAACAAGCCTTAGATGAAATCTTCAAACAAGTTAAATTGACCTTGCGCAATCAAAATTGCCAACGAGCATTGCTGGTCGGTCACAATGCTCATTTTGACTTAGGTTTTATTCAAGCAGCCATCGAGCGATGCAAAATCAAACGCAGTCCCTTCCACGCATTCACATGCATGGACACTGCGAGCCTGAGCGCACTGGCTCTAGGACAAACTGTATTGGCCAAGGCACTGGCTGCGGCTAATATTGAATTTGATCAAGGAGAAGCCCACTCTGCTATTTACGATGCAGAAAAAACAGCGGATTTATTTTGCTATATCGTCAATCGCTGGGGTAAGTTGGGAGGCTGGGATCTCGATAATAATAAGCCAATGCAGCCTTAGGCGGGTTTTACTCAGAACACAGTATGGCGGTTAACTAGGTGAAGCATCTAATCTATCAAAAATTAGATGCTTTAACCTGTCAGATTACCTACGTCAATATTTGTTACTATAAATCTTCCGCATTCTCCGCAAGATATTTTTTAACACCTTCTGGAGAAGCATTCATGCCTGTATCCCCTTTATTCCAACCAGCGGGACAGACTTCGCCATGCTCTTCGGTAAACTGCAACGCATCCACTAAGCGGATGAATTCATCTACATTACGCCCTAAGGGCAAATCATTGACAATTTGTGAACGCACAATCCCTTGCTCATCAATGAGAAAAGTCCCTCGGAACGCTACACCTGCTTCCGGATGTTCCACGCCATAGGCTTGACAAATGCTGTGGCTCACATCCGCCACTAAGGTATAGCCCACAGAGCCAATTCCGCCTTGATCCACCGGTGTATTACGCCATGCATTATGGGTAAATTGTGAATCAATAGAGACACCAATCACTTCCACATTGCGATTTTGAAATTCTTTTAAACGGTGGTCAAAAGCGATTAACTCGGAAGGACAAACAAATGTAAAATCCAATGGATAAAAGAAAACCAAGCCATATTTATTTTTGGTCGCTTCAGACAATCGGTATTCATTTACTATTTCACCACTTCCCAACACCGCAGCAGCACAAAAATCAGGGGCTTTACGACCAACGAGTACACTCATGACTTATTCTCCTAGTAGAAATTTAGCCAACGAGTGTGGCTCAAACACCCGCCACTGTCAACTATCAGTTCATATTTTTAACGCGCAAATCTTATTGACAATCATTCTCATTTAGAATAAAATTTAAGTATCTTACTTTTAGGAAATTGTTCACTATGTATGTTTGCATCTGCAAAGGAGTGACGGATCAACAGATCCGAGATGAAGTATGCAAAGAAGGAGCCTGCTCCATGCGAGAGATTTGCCTCAAACTTGGCGTGGCAAGCCAATGTGGAAAATGTGGCAATCACGCGAAACAAATTCTACAAGAAACTTTGGAAAATCATCAATAATAAGCACGCTATCAAATAAGAATGCAAACCATTCTTATTTGTATTTCAATAAGTTACCTATACATTTAGGTTGACTTTCTCCACAATCCCCTTACACTCTAGACTATTGGAAAAAAAGACGGAGTTCACCATGAAAGGCGATGCCAAAATTATAGAATACTTAAATGAAGCCCTGGGCAATGAATTGGTTGCTATTAATCAATATTTTTTGCATGCAAAAATGTACAGTAATTGGGGGTTTGAAACCTTAGGCAAAACAGTCAAGGGGCACTCCATCGAAGAAATGAAGCATGCCGATGCAATCACAGAACGGATCTTATTTTTGGAAGGATTGCCTAACTTCCAAGACTATCAAAAAATAATGATTGGTGAAAATACCAAAGAAATGCTCGAATGTGATCTAAAGCTTGAATTGCAAGCTATTCCTTTGCTCAAAGAAGCCATTGAATACGCGGACTCTATCCGTGACTTTGTCAGCGGGGAGCTATTCCAAGCAATACTTTCCAGTGAAGAAGAACATGTCCACTGGTTAGAATCTCAACTCCACATGATAAAAGAGATGGGGCTACAAAACTACCTACAGTCTCAGGCTTAATATGCGTACCTCCCACAGGTGGAGCAGCCTCTATGCTTGAAAGTCATCGAAGGAAATAAAGACGATATACATTTCCTAGATAGTAAGATCATAGAGTATAATTTGGCTGCCCTACCTTATCCCAAAAATCCTCCCTGGGAACTCTTAATTTACAAGATGCAAAATAACAACACGACCATTGCTGGAATTTATGGGCATTTAATTATGAATAATATTCTAAGCATTGGTGTCCTGTTTGTTGAAAAAAATTTTCGTGGATGTGGCTATGGTAAATTACTTCTAAAGAAGACAGAGCAAACCGCCTTACAAAAAGGAGCCTATTTAGCTCAACTAGATACGTTTGATTTTCAGGGCCTGGATTTCTACAAAAAAGCTGGATATCTTGAGTTTGGAAAGCTGGAAGATTGTCCAGCACCAGGACATAGCAGATTTTATCTTGCAAAACAATTGGAAAGTTAATACTTGGCGCATAGCCGCTCTACACCCAAAGCGAATCATATTTTCCTTGTTGAGCTTCCAGTAAACCATTATCTTTTATCGGCTTACTGAAACCTCAATGTTCTATCTTATAATGATTGAAATCCACCTTCCATGATAGCGGATATTTCATTTGCATACTGGCCAATATTTTGAAAGAACTTGATAGCACTATTTCTGAATTGACTTAACGTTTCATGATACTTGTTATACAAGACGTTTTTTTGAAAAGTTTCCATATGGGTTCAATTAAATTTAAATTAGGTGAGCAAGTTGGTAAGAAAACTAACTTGATTCTAGAGTTTTCTAAAAAATCTTTAACAATTTTAGGCTTTTTCCCCATAAATTTTTCAAAATACT
>JAJFKH010000107.1 GCA_021773305.1 Gammaproteobacteria bacterium
GGTAAAACGAGTATTATCGAATCTTATCATCGATTAAAACGATTAACCATGACCCCTTCAATTAAGCAACTTAAATATATTGTTGCAGTCGCAGAGCATCGACATTTTGGCAACGCAGCCGCCGCGTGCCATGTCACACAATCGACGCTAAGCGCAGGCATTCAAGATGTAGAAGAAGCATTACAGGTCCAAGTTTTTGAACGCACCAAGAAACAGGTACTGATCACAGAGAAGTGACAGGAAATTGTTTTGCATGCGAAACGTGTATTACAAGAAATTAATGGTCTGATAGATGCTACGTCATCCACATCAATGCCGCTTTGTGGCAAAATTACACTGGGTGTCATTCCTACGGTTGGTCCTTTTCTGCTCCCGACAGTATTGGCCAAGCTACGCAAATCCTTTCCAGAACTTAAGGTTTTTCTGCGCGAAAGTCAGACCGCCGCATTACTGGAAGATCTCACTACAGGTCGAATTGATGCGGCATTGCTAGCCCTACCCTATCCAATCAATGATATGAAGAAAGTCGAGCTTTTTGACGACTTGTTTTACTTGGCTTGTCTACCTGACCATCCACTGGCAAACCGAAAACCGCTCAAAGTCCAACATTTGACAACACAACCCCTGCTGTTACTTGAAGAAGGACACTGTTTACGCCAGCATGCGCTATCTGCATGCAAGCTAAAAGGAGCAGATTATGGCGTCCCTTATCAATGCACGAGTTTATCCACACTCATTCAAATGGTTGCCAACGGCATTGGCGTGACCTTGGTGCCGGAAATGGGCGTCAAATCTGGGTTGCTGGCTAAAACTGGTTTGATATCCCGCGCGTTTAACGACAAAAATGTGAAGCGAACCATTGGCATGGTATGGCGGCCAAGTAGTAGCAAGCAAAAAGATCTTGAATTATTGGCAGAATTTATCAAAAAGAATGCTCAAAAATAGCGTTATGAGCTGACGTTCTTAGAACAACATTACGTAAGTATATGAAATATTGAATTATATAAACATGACCAACATGGGGTGGAATTAACCTCTAAATTTCGTACTTTCCGTCATAATATCATCCAGAAAGATGCGTACTATATTATTGAAATGTTCTCTGATAATACAGGCATTGTTTTCAGCCATTTGAAATTCATTTAACATTTCTTCCGCTTGGTACATTAATTGGCGATGATGGTAGCAGTGCTCGCCGAAGTTTGGAAACTTAGATTCCCATAGAATTAACTCTTCCTTTTTTATATGGGAATTCACTAATTCAATTAACGAAGCCATTAGTTCACCATACGCTTTGGTGTTATCTGTCGAGATGGCTTCTCCCATTAGATTGATTTGTGCCACTATCTCTCTGTGATCAGAATCAATTTCTGCATGGCCAGTCAGACAAGTATCTGAAAGTATTATTGGGGTTATTTTATTCTTAAAACCGGATATAATTTGTGTCTCATTACTCTTATCGTCGGAGTAATCCTCTCGTATCTTAAGAATTTCTGGCAAGTTCTCATTAAGTATGACTACTAACCTGGGTTCAAAGTGTTTCCCCTTATTTTCATTGAGGTAGTTTAAAGTATCTTCCAATAACCAATTTTTTTATAGGGGCGCTCTGACATCAAGGCGTCAAAAACATCAGCCACGGCTGCAATGCGAGCTTCTACCGGTATTTTGTCGCCTATCAGGCCGTTCGGGTAACCCGTTCCATCCCATTTCTCGTGGTGATTTAAAGCGATTATTTTCGCCATAAAAAAAAGTTTTGAGGGGTATTTACCTATAATTTTTGCACCTATTAACGTATTCGTTTTCATAAACTCAAATTCATCGAAAGTGAGCGGCTTCTGTTTGAGTAAAATATTATCGGGAATACCGATCTTGCCGATATCGTGCATTGGGCTGGCACGAAGAATACCTTCAGCAAACTCCTCACCTAAACCTGCAGCTCGTGCGATTAATTGGGATATTTTACTCATTCGAATCACATGTGCGCCGGTTTCATTGTCACGGAACTCACCCGCCATGCCCAAGCGGCGGATGATTTCAAGTTTCGTGTCGTTTAGCTCTGCGTTTTTAATTTCCAAGTCCCGCTTGTGCATATTTAGTTCGTGGGTACGCTGCTCAACTTTGTGGTTAAGGGTTTCATTCTGATTCTTTAGATATTCTTTGGCTTCTTGCAAACGAAGTTGTGTGGCGACACGAGCCAAAACGATCGGTGGGCTGATTGGTTTAGCGATGTAATCTGCCGCACCAATTTCCAACCCTTTTCTCTCATCTTCGATCTGGATTTTAGCGGTAACAAAGATGACTGGAATGTCAGCGGTTTCTGGATCATTCTTAAGTCGACGACAAGTTTCGAAGCCATCAATCCCTGGCATTTCAATATCCAGCAGGATGATATCGGGATACGGTTTTTTACTGGCAATTTCTATCGCTTTCTCACCACACACAGCCACTTTTATTTTATACAGGCTTTCCAGCATTTCTTTAAGAAGGTCAATATTATCAGGCGCATCATCAACTATAAGGACGGTCTGTTCTTTTGAATTCACAATCATATCTATTCCATAATGAGCGTCAAAATCCTGCTACAAAGTAATCTTCATGTCACTCGCCAACGTCTGCAACATTTCATACGCAACGTCATACTTGTATTTGTTGATAAAGACTCTTATGTGTTCAAATAACGCCTGATGGCTTGTGCCTATAACTAATATTGATAATTCAGCTGCGACCTCTATGGCGTCCGCATCATTGTCAGCCAGCAATTCGTTGAGCTGACGCAAAAGTTGGCCTGCTTTCTCTTTGTCCACTTCGGCATTGATAGTTTGCGATGAAGGCAGTTCAGAATCCAGTTCTGCTAATTTAATGGCATTGATCACAGGTTTTAATTTGGTATCTAACAAGCTGAGTAACGCTTCAAGTTCTTTGTCTGAGGCCTTTGCTTGACATGCAGATTCTACCTTGGCAGCCGCTTCGGCAACAGCTTGTGCCCCAATACTGCCGGCGCTACCCTTTAGAGTATGTGCAGCACGAGAGGCAGCCGTCAGATCGTTACTTTTAAGCGCACTTTGAAACTGGTTTGAGAAGTCATTTTGATTGTTACTAAAATGTACCAACAATCGCCTATATAATGCCTTGTTGTCCATGGCGATAACCAGACCGGTCTTAGTATCTATACCATCCAACTGCGGGATTTCTAGTCTTTCCTGGTTTGCTTGTTTGGTTTTGGTAATGGAAGCTTTATATAGCCCAGACGGCGTGACCCATCTTGCCATTTTAACTAGAAAATCTTTGAATATCAATGGCTTGGCGATATGATCATTCATGCCTGCATTTAAGACCTTTACCCGGTCTTCGGGCATAGCATTGGCAGTCATTGCGATAATTGGTAAGTCATTAAAGT
>JAJFKH010000108.1 GCA_021773305.1 Gammaproteobacteria bacterium
AAAAAAACACGTGAAAGTGGGCAAGATGCCCCCAAATGAGACTCTGGCAAGGAAAATATGATTCGCTTTGGGTGTATTTTACCAAGAAAATTCAATGGAAATGACTTTTCAAAAAATAATGCTTGGTGAACTTCTGGGAAAAAATACTATTTACGATGAAAATCTATCCTATCACCTAGATCCTTTACCTACTAAAAAAATAAATCAGAATTTTATGATAGGTGAAAATACTATACCTTTTTATTTAACAGACAATACTATTCTTTCTAGTGTTGATGCATTAGTTGATTTATCCATCATCCAACCTATACCAGAAATTCAGCTGAACGACAATAGGTCTCCCGAATAAAAAAGATAATCAAAATAGATAAAACAAAACTCACTGGCAGAGCAAAAAATGCCTGTTGATAATCTGTCACTGCATAATTCAGTGGATCGAACTGTTTGCCCGCTCTCTCTAACATCTCACCGACCAATGGCTGAGATAATGCGCCCACAATAATTGTCAACATATTGGCAATACCTAATGAAACCCCTGCGACAAATTTAGGATTGATTTCACTGGCTACGGCATAAGCAACCACCACTCCAGTATTGAAAACCCCATAACCAAAAAGCAACAGGCAAATCGCCCAATAGGGTAACCCTTCAACATAGATCACTGTCAATAATGTCACAGCGCTCACAATTGCCGCTATCAGCATCCAGGGTTTGCGCCGCCCGGTGCTATCTGATAGCCAACCAAACAAGGGGCCGCCCACTGCCCAACCCATAAAGATTAAGCCGACGGAAAACGCCGCTCGTTCTGACGTTAAATCATAGGCAACTCGAAGATAAGAATTCCCCCAAAGTTCGGCAAAAGCTACCGTGGGCGCAAAAATAAAACCTGTATACAAACCCACAAGCCAGCTTTGAGGATTCATTAATACATTTTTCATACCCTGACGTAATGCATCTCCCCGAGTCCGGTTAGGTTCTGTTTTTGCAGCTGCCTCATCACCACCTTCACTCACAAAGAAAATAATTAACACTAATAGTACGACAAACAATCCCACTTCAACCAATAACGTTTGTCGCCATCCAATATGTTGCACTAATGCTGCCACAGGCTGTTCACCGGTCGCAGCTCCCAGCATGCCCATGGTTTGAGTCAGCCCTGCAATCAACCCAATCCGAGATGCGGGAAACCAAATGGCTGCTAATTTCAAAGATGTGACAAATGCCAGCGCTGCACCCACACCAAAGAAAAAACGATAGGTCATGGCTAATTGATAATTAGGGGATTGTGAGAAAAGGAAGCAGGCAACACCGCAAATACACACGGCAATAATTAAAATGATTTTGGGGCCAAATCGGTCAACAAAAATACCTGCGGGGATCTGCAATAGCATATAAGGGTAGAAAAAAAGCATGGACAAATAACCCAGAGATGATGGAGTGACTTGAAAATCCATCATAAGTTCTTTGGTCATCACTCCAGGAGTCAGTCTCGCCACATACATGGCATAAAAAAATGCTGCGCCCAAAAACCAACTGATCCAACCTTTGCATGAAATATGTTTCATTTTTTTTCCTAATACTGAACGTTGTAGCCAAGCTGCAATTAGCTATGTACTACCACAAATCGCGTTAAATCTTGAAGAAAGGTTTCGACCACATGATTTGTCGCAATCACTCCCCCGTAAGGTGTTCCAAAGGGAGCTTCCTTGGTGTAATTAAATTGCTTTACTGCTATCACTTGGGTCGTTTTATCATCGACTAGCCTGGCGCGGATTTGTAATTCTATCCGGCTCGGTTTGAACATATAATTTTGTATAAGAAATTCCAACTCTGTACTGAGGCGCAAATCCGCTTTACCTGAGAAAGGAGTACTCACCACCCCATGAAATCGGTGACTATCTTGCAGAGCTTGAACCATTAAGGGAGTTAGCATTTCACTGGGTTCATCTGCCCAACGGTTTTTTGTGTAATGAGCAATTTGATAGGGCTTTAGTCTATAGGCCATTTTATTGCTATCAAATCCTGCCGCAGCCCTGGGCTTTGTGACCAGCAATGTTTTATGGGTTGGCCGGGCTTTAGCAACTTTCACGGCACCGGTTTGAATGAGATAAACAGACGTTTGCTCCACTGGCACGGGCTTTAACATGGAACATCCTGTCATAGCTGCTCCAAGCAAGATAATAGCGAATAAGCGCAGCAACATATTACTCTCCTGGCCCTGGTTGTTTTGCCTGGCGGCCTCGAATCAATACGGAGGGGTTATCTTCCAATTCATGACTAAAATTTTTCAATTGCTTCATGACTTGGGTAAAGCTGTTCAAGGCCTCTACCGCTTCAGGTAACACTTGATCATTAAGGTTCTCAACCGTAGCCGAAGTATTTGTAAAAGTCACTTGTGCCTGCTCACTAGCACTGGTCAGTGTGTGCATCATAGCGTGAAAACTTTCTGCACTTTCGTTGAGACTGTGTACCAATTGAGGAAGATCCTGACTCGCCTTGGACGTATTTTCCAGGGTATGATTTAAATTTACAATAATAGAGTCGATTTTAGCTGAATTCTCATCTAACTGAGTCGTAAAACCGTCTAAATTTTCTAAAATTTTACTAAACGCTTGGGTATTTTTTTGATTCAAGGCACTGGATAACCCCTGACTGATGGTTTCAAGGTTCCCTGTCACATGATCCAGTGCCGCATCCAGACGAAACAGCAAGGAAGGCTCACTCTTAATCACAGGATATTTTTCACCATGCTTTGCCACTAATGGCGCAGACTCAGGTTGACCACCACTTAATTCCACATAGGCCATTCCTGTCAATCCCTGAGTATCCAACTCCGCTCGGGTATCCACGGATATCGGCGTTCCTTCATTAATCGCTAGCTTAATCTGTACCTTTTCCGGATTATTTTTACTCAATTGTATCTGGCTCACAAAACCCACTTCCACCCCGGAATATTTCACCGCTGATTTTACATTCAGTCCAGACACGGACTCATTCACATACATGTAGTAATAATCAAAGGATTTGTGAGACACGCCAAACAATAACCATATGGCAATACAGGCTCCAGCCAAAGACAGCAAAATGACAAAAAAACCAACAATGGCATAGTTGACTCGGGTCTCCACTAAGATGATTCTCCTGCTGCATGGGATCCCGCCGCAGATCTCGCCCGCGGCCCTTTGAAATAATCATGAATCAACAGATGCTGATGTTGAGCCAACGTCTTCATAGGTTCTACTGCTAACACTTTACCTTCACCCAAAAAAGCCACTCTATCGGTTACCTGCCATAACGTGTCAAGATCGTGAGTCACAATCACAATCGTTAAATTTAATATGCGCCTCAGATCTAATACTAGTTCATCTAGCGCCGCTGCACTATGGGGATCAAGACCTGCGGTAGGTTCATCCAAGAAAAGCAATTCCGGATCCATCGCAATGGCCCGAGCAATTGCTGCTCTTTTGAGCATTCCGCCGCTCAACTCTGAGGGATACTTATTTAATGCATCAACCGGGAATTTTGCCATACTTGCCTTAAGAATAGCAATTTCATGGGCTAATTTTTTACTAAAATCCGTGAATTCTATCAGAGGAAAGGCGATATTTTCTAATACTGTTAAAGAACTAAACAATGCACCCTGCTGAAACATCATACCACAACGCTTACGAATCTTCAGCTCTTGGCCTGCCGAGGCTTTCATGACATTCTGGCCAAAGACATGAAGCTTCCCGGCCCGAGGTCGAAGCAACATCAATATCGCACGCAGTAACGTGGTTTTACCGGATCCGCTGCCTCCTGCAAGCCCTAAAATTTCACCTCGGGCAACGGTTAAATTTACATCTTGGTGGATAATCGTGTCACCATAACCCATTTTCAATCCCGTGATGTCAATGACCGGTTCCATCAAATCCCCAAATTTCCATAGAGTACGGAAAAGGCAGCATCCACGACAATAATCATAAAGATCCCTTGCACCACACTGGTCGTAGTATGCTCTCCTACACTCTGTGCACTCCCACGAACTTGAAAACCTTGAAAACAACCAATACCTGATATCACCACCGCAAACACAGGCACTTTGATCAGTCCCAGCAAAAATGTTTGGACATCGATCACTTGACCAAACCGCACCAAAAATTCATTGAAACTCACATCCAGCAATCCCTTTGACATAAACATGCCGCCAAGCACACCCATCATATCCGCCAAAATAGTCAGTAATGGCATAGCAATCAACAAGGCAAACATTTTTGGCAACACTAATAATTCCATGGAAGAAAGACCCATGGTTTCCATGGCATCCACTTCCTCATTAAGTTTCATCGTACCTATTTGAGCAGTATAAGCAGAGCCTGTCCTACCGGCAATAATTACTGCGGTAATCAGCGGCGCAAATTCTCTCAGCAAAGAAATCCCCACTAAATCCACCACGAAAATATTGGCTCCGTAGTTAATCAATTGCAATCCCACTTGATACGCTAACACCACACCAATTAAAAAAGACAAGAGAGCGACTATCACAATAGCATTATAACCCGTGCTTTGGATCCCGCTGAGTAGAGACACCCAACGGATCCGTCCAGGATGAACCACCCAGGTCAAACTGATTAAAAACATTTCTCCAAAAAAATTAAAAAAATCTCGTACCTGCCAAAACCCGTCAATAGCATTTTTCCCAATCAATGCTAGATTACCGGGGATTTTTGCATCTGGGATTTCTTGGGGTGCTTGTTGGCGCGCAATTAAATCCAGCAGAGAATAATGCTCTTGAGTAAATCCTCGGAGTTCTATATCCACCCCTTGGGCTTTACAACCATGGATAAAACGATGCAGTGACCACGCACCAGAAGTATCCATGGCTTTGACATCATCACCATGGATCGTCATTTTTACAGTCGTGGGAATAGGTAGGGCATGAAAATCATTAATTCTGGCTTGCAACCCTCTCCGAGTCCAATCCCCTGTACAAAAAAGCGAGGCATCATCTAGGGTGAAGTGTGCAACAAGAGGGGCGTCATCCATGACTTAGGGATAACCTCATTTACGGATTAGCAGGAGCAGGTGCTGCATCGGGGCCCAAGCCCTTCGCATTATCATGCACCCAATCTTTAAACTCACCTCTGACTTGTTGCTGTGCCACCTTATCGCCCCCAGCGAATTTAAGATCAAATTTATTATCCGCTTTATCAAAGGTAACAAGTTCTGCACCTTTAGCTTGGTTGAAGTTGTTAATGGCCGCTTCAAATTCGTCCGCCCGCTTAGGATCGATGGTATAATTTGCATCCATAAATTCACGAAACTCGGCGGCTCTATCCGGCGTATCATACTGCAACACCATCTTGCCGTCTTCTTCCTCGCTAATACGCACGGCATTAGGGCCATTAATTTTATTAAAATCATCCACAAAATCTTGTACAATTACCCGCTCATCGGCGTTATCTATTTGCAAACAATCGGTCGTTGCAGGATCCGCCCCTTGCCATCTGGCAGGTATCGAGGTTCGGTAACCACCATCTTTAAAGAGTAAACCCGCGAGGACTTTGATCAAAACACGCATGGCACTATTATCTTGTACTTGGCTATGGCGACTTCTCTCTTCAAACTCACTAAGGTATTGCTTCCAATCTTCCCCAGCAGATTGTATGCTTGGGTTCACACCCTTGCCTTGATTTTGTGCTGCGTTATCTTGCGCTGACTTGGTACCTTGACCAAGATTTGGCAGAGCATTACAACGTTTACAAGCATCGTGCAACTGCTCTCTCTCCGCCAAATAAAGTGGATTATCGTGTTTATTCCCATACCGACCAAAAGCGTCTTGGATTTTGTTATTTCTTGCCAGCTCATATTCAGCTCTGCTATGAGCTTTAGTAGGATTTAATCCTAACAGATTGTGATCAGCATTATGTTGTGCATCACTTGGCATATTAAAGACCTCACAAATATTTTTCGATTAACCCAGCATATCAAATACAGCTTAAAGAAACATTAAAGCCGGCCACCTACTCTACTATTATAGCGTCTTGAGAGCGGGCCACTTTTTCCCTCACAGAACTCCAGTCAGAAACCCAAAAATCCTTTAATAGCTTAAGGTTACCATTTAAGTGGCTCATCCACAAAAAGCCCTGTTCTGTCACAATTTCACCCTTATCAGGGCAGATAGTCTTTAAGATAGCCTCAAATTGAGTTTCTGCACAGGAAACTATCCAGTCTACCGCTTCTAATCCAGCTAATACTGTATGGCGGCGAGAGATAGAATGCATATCATTGGCATCCGCTTTTTCCGGTGTCACAATGATCAAACGCTCACCCATGGCCTTCGCCCCAGCAAATAATTGAATATCACGAACGCCTAAACTATCAAAGCCTCCTTGGATAATGGTCACTTTATCCCCATCACCTAAGGCTGTTTCCAGGCACCTTTGTAATTGACTCTGATTAAGCACGGTAGCATAGCACCGACCCTCATCATCTAAACATTGCTGCATATCAGAAACTGTTATTTGGGCTGCGCCTAGTTTGCTCACCACATGGCCTGCGGCAATATTTGCCAGTTTAGTCCCTTCTTCAAAGGATTGTCCCGCTCCAAGACTGGCAGCCAATGTAGCCACCACGGTATCACCAGCTCCGGTGACATCAAACACTTCACTGGAACGAGCCGGTAAATGGAGTATGGGTTGCCCAGGCTGAATAAGCATCATTCCTTTCGCACCCCGGGTCAAAAGTAACGCGGTTAACTCACAGGCTTCGATTAAATCCATCCCTCGCTGTAAAATAACGGCTTCCCTGTCACATTCACCTACCACATGGACAAATTCTTTAAAATTAGGGGTCAATAACGTCGCGCCTCGGTATTTTGAGAAATCCGAGCCTTTCGGATCGACTATCACTGGAATATTCAATCCCTTCGCCGCTTTAATCAATGGTTGGGGATCCTGTAATGCACCTTTATTGTAATCCGATAAAATCAAACAATTTGCCTGGACAAGCTGAGCAATACACTGTTGCTGCAAAAGACTATGATCTTGAGGCTCCGTCTCTTCAAAGTCTAGGCGCAGCATTTGCTGGTGGCCACTGAGCACTCTTAGTTTTAATACCGTGGGTCTATCGTAACTTCGCTGTAAAGCCGTCTTAATACCGGCACCTTGTAATTTTTTTTCTAAAATCTGACCTGCTTCATCCACGCCACAGGGGGCAAATAGCTGTACATCGCCTCCAAGACTTGCAATATTTAAGGCCACATTACCCGCGCCTCCCGGACGATCATCCGCATCTTTCACATGCACCACTGGCACCGGTGCTTCCGGTGATATACGAGAAGTGGCCCCTTGCCAATAGCGATCTAACATCACATCACCATAAACAAGGATCTTCGCAAGTGAAAAGTCTGGGAGCTGAATAGCCATGACTTAGGTCAATATCCATCATGTTAATTTTTGGACATCATAGCATATCCATGGTAATTTAGTATACTTGGCTCAGGTATAATTTTTGCTCAACACATGAGATCCTATGGCACTCTATGACATCGTCACCTCCCAGCAAGGGATCCATCCAGATCTTGAATCTATCGTAAAAAAACGCCAAATAGCACCCTATCAACGGCCTATCAGCGACATCCAACGACTTAGCTTTCAACAAGCGAAGGCGTGGATAAAAAGCGGCCCTATCATCCTAGATGCAGGCTGCGGCCTTGGCAGGAGTACTGAGTTATTAGCAAAAAAATTTCCTAATCACCAAGTCATCGGCATCGATAAATCCATCCATCGCCTAAAACAAACTCCAGAGCCTGGAAAAAATTTCACCTATATTCGCAGCAATTTGATTGATTTTTGGCAACTAGCCTCCCAAGAAAATTGGCAAATTGACTACCACTATATTCTCTATCCCAATCCATGGCCAAAAAAGAATCAGGTGCGCCGCCGCTGGCAGGGGCACCCTATTTTCCCCTGTCTTCTTAGGCTGGGGAACACAACGATTGTTCGTAGCAATTGGCTCTTATACCTGGAAGAATTTGCCGCAGGTGCTAGGCTCCTTGGATACAACGTGATAGGGTTGAAAGAAATGATGAGATCCGAACCGCTAACACATTTTGAACAGAAATATTGGACTCATCATGTTACAACCTACGAGCTAATCATTCAGCAACCAAAGTGAAAGCATCATGACACTGCGTAAACTCAAAAAAACCATGATCTATTGGGCCAGTCTTGGCATACTCAACTCTCTGAGAGTGATTGCCTGGCTTCCTTTTTCTTGGCTACGACCTCTGGGAAATATTCTTGGTTGGTACGTGATGCATCTCGCCCCTTCCATGGTAAAAAATGTCAGAATTAATATTGACTTGTGTTTCCCCGAATTATCTCCCAAAGAAAAAACAGCATTATTGAAAAAGAATTTTCAATGTCTTGGGATCTCTGCCCTGGAATCTCTCTACAGTAGCTGGGCCAACAAGAAAAAAATCAAAGGGTTATTACACGAAATCAAAGGATTAGACAAATTAGAGCAAGCCGCAAAAAACAAACAGGGAGTGATTATTTTATTTCCTCACTTAATGTCCATGTATCTTGCGGGTCATATCCTGTTGGAAAATTGTGATTTAACATTTTCAATTATGTATCACAGTCCTAAAAATCCTGCCTTACGTCGATTCATGCATGACAATATTAAAAAACACATTGGTAAAATTTTTAATCGAAGAGAATTTAAATCCCTCATTCGCCACCTAAAAAAAGGCAACATTGTTTGGTACGCGCCCGATTTGGATTTTGGAAAAAAACATAGTATCTTTGCAAAATTTTTTGGCCAACCTGCCGCAACCCTGCCGATACCCCATCGCTTAGGGAAAATAACCCAAGCATCGACCTTTGTCATTGGGTTTAGACGCCAAGAAGGTAGTAAAGGATATGATATTGAATTAACCCCCTTAAACAATTTTCCCTCAGACAATGAAAACAACGATATTCAGCGAGTCAACGACGAAATTGAAACCATGGTTCGCAAACAACCCGAGCAATATCTCTGGTGCTATCAGCGGTTTCGTACGCAACCGGATGGAAAATCTCCTTATAAAAATCGCTGACCACTATCCAGTCCTGAGCAATCCCGACGAATTTCCCGGCTCCTATAAGCTTTCCTGGGTGCCGTAGGGGTGGGTTGTTGGGCACTCATGAATATCAGCTTTTTACCCCGTCCAGTGGGCCTTTTGTCTTTAAGTAGAGGCGATTTTTGCAGATCTATCTTAAGATTTTCCCCCTACCGCCTACGTGCTGCGGCTCGTCCGCAGCATCCAGGAAAATTTGTGTGAAACGAGAAATTCGTGGGGATCTCTCAAGACTTGTTCGCGGCATAAACGGTAATATTCGCGTGAAACGCTCACTACCCAGCCACAGCAGCCGGTTGAAAACTCTGAGGCTCCGCCGGAGGTCGCTTGACCACTTTTGGTGCTTTAGGTTTTTTACCTAAAAATCCAAACTTTGAAGTAGACAAGATCTTAGCAAATTTTAATGGAACTTTATCAATTTCTTTAGGGTTTTTATCCAAGACTTCACCCCGTTGCTCTACTCGATTGCCAATAATCTTCGCTGCTTTTTTAATCCTGGATTTTCTAGGTGACAGCGCCATCACGAGGAGAGAGAAAGGAAGAAGAGATGCCATTGCCGAACACACGCCTACGATAGTGCCAAAATAAAAACTCAGCACCATCACTGACTCAAGCGCCAAGCCTATTCCAGCAGGAGGACAAATCACTGCGGCACAAATAGCAAACCCCACAGCAGCACCCACACAAAAAGCACCCGCCGTCATCCCCATGACCAAAGAAAGTTCCACTTTTGCATCATGGTTTACTTTTTTATGATAGTTTTTGACATCTTCGGTGATATCTTTGAGGTGCTGACAAGACGTTTCAAAAACCATTTTTTGGCTCTGTAATTGCGCTACCTTGACATCGTCTATATCACTACCTTGATTCAACTCACTATCAACCCTTGCAATAGCATAATTTAACATTTTTATACGGTACATAATATTGAGTTCAGTCGCGGAATAAAATGCCGTTTCGCCGCAATAAAGCTCTTTGCAATCACAATCCCCAAATCTTTTATTTTTACTTAATACACCATTCATATGATGAGGAATCACTAACCTATCAAACAATTTTGAGAGATCGTCCACCACTGTCTTTTCTTTTTGAGTTAATACGTCAGGCAGCAATGCCCCTTCTCGGGAAATAATATAGGTTAAGATTGACCACGCACGTTCCAATTCCGTGTTATCAAGTAACGACATCAATTCATTAAATTTTTTATTACTATAAAAAAAGTTAGGGACAACGGGTCTATTCACTGCTTGCCTAGATTGAGGACTATCGAAGACTAACGGGGAATGATGATGAGCATGCATGAATGACAATCTCCTTATTTTTTTAAATACTTGCCTGTAAATAACTATCACAACCAAGCTGCTAAAAGCTTAGCACAGCATCATTGAGAACACTTGCTGTTTTAGGTAACAGACTGTAACAAATGTTCAGCTTTTTGTAACCAATAAATCCTCTAAAATTAAATAGTGCAAATCACAGCCAAAAAACATATTCAATGCATCTTCCGGCGAACAAACCATGGGTTCTCCTCGACGATTCATCGATGTGTTAAGCACCACACCATTACCCGTACGTTTTTCTAACTCAGAAATTAATTGATAGTAACGGGGATTCGTATCTTCCGTCACAATTTGCGCCCTTGCCGTACCATCTTCATGAACCACTTCTGGAATTCGAGATTTCCAATGTTCTGCCACTTCAAAAGTAAAAGTCATATAAGGGGATGGATGATCGGATTGTAAAATTTCCGTAGCCACTGTGTCTAATATGCTAGGACAAAATGGACGCCAGCGTTCACGAAATTTAATTTGCTCATTAATACGTTCTGCAATTCCTTTTTGACTTGGATCGCCCAAAATACTACGACAACCCAATGCTCTTGGGCCAAATTCCATACGCCCTTGGAACCACGCTACAGGATGACCCTCAGAGAGTAATTCAGCTCCCCGCTGAATAATATTATCGAGTCTCTGAAACTGTGGTTTCTGAGGATGAGCTTCACAGGCAGCAATACATTCTTCTGTGGTATATTTTGGCCCCAGGTAAACATGCTGCATTTTCTCCACGGGCTGTCCATGGGATTTAGCAACATACGATGCCGCACCAATCGCTGTCCCAGAATCATTTGCCGCAGGTTGCACAAATAACTCTTTGACATAGGGTAATTGAATAATTTTTTGATTAAGCTTCACATTGAGTGCAACGCCCCCTGCAAAACAAAGCTTACCTGTCTCCCGGAGAATATCACCGAGATAATAGTCAATTAAATCCAATGTGGTCTTCTCTAATAACTGCTGTAAACTTGCGGCATAATGAATGTAAGGCTCATCAATACTATCACCCTCTCGCTTATCACCTAACCAATTAACCAATTTAGGACTAAAATAATATGACTTACCTGATTTTTTATAACGACGTAATCCTACGGTATTTACAAATTGTGTATTGACTTCAAAACCTCCCGGCTTTGTTTTTAGTAATGGACTTAAATCATAGCGGCTCGGATCCCCATAGGGTGCCATTCCCATGACTTTAAATTCGCCATCAAACATATCAAAACCAAGAAATTGAGTGAGGGCCGCATAAAGCCCACCCAGTGAATCCGGATCATAAAACTCTTTGATTTTATGGATCACGCCATTTTCACCATAGCCAAAAAAAGTTGTAGCGTACTCACCTTTGCCATCAATACCCAAAATTGCTGTTTTTTCTTCAAAACCACTTAAGTGATACGCGCTACTCGCATGGGCAAGATGATGCTCCACTGGAACAAAGGGTGTTTTAGCCAAATCAAACCCTAAATCATCCATCAATTGCAATGCCCGCTTTTGATTTTTCCGAAACCGCCGATTACCATTTAAGAGTGCATCTAAGGCTCTATCGGGCGCATACCAGTAGCGCTTGGCATAATGCCAACGAGCAGGACTATCCAAACCAATAGAACTGTACGGGAAAGCAACATGGTTAATATCTTTAGGTGATACCCCCGCAAACTCAAGACACCATTTAGTCGCTTCATAAGGAAATTGACCTTTTGCATGTTTATCTCGAGTAAAGCGTTCTTCTTCTGCCGCCGCGACTAACTTACCATCAATATATAACGCAGCAGATGGATCGTGTGATACTGCACCAGAGATACCTAATATTTTCATGGTAACAAACCTCTTAACTGTAACCCATTGGTAAAAAATTGTTTGATTTCTGGGAAATTATCCCAGTTGCGTAAAAATCGAGAAATATCTTTTTTCCATGCTTTATCTAAGCTTTTGGAAGAACGATGTAATGTTGCACTGTCTAAATCAATCAGATAAGCTGCGCGATTTTTTATAATAAAATTACTCGCTTTTAAATCCCCATGGCTCAGTTGATTGGCATAAAGCGAATGTAATACATCGATTACGGCACACAAGCCGTCCTTGTTATCCAAGATTTCTGGATTATCTAAAGTCATTCCCTGGATCTTCTCGCTTACAAAATAAGCCTTTCCTCGAAAAGGGCCTAGACGACGTTCAACCAACGCAATAGGTGCTGCTGTGTTAATCTCCAACAATTGCAATATGTGACTGAATGCCCAACTATTTTCTGCTCGAGTTAAACGCAACGCTCTGGATAATCCATGCCAAATTGATTTCATATTATAACGTTTAATAATCCAATCATTCTCTTCAGCCACAGTACAAGTATTCCCATCTTTAATGATAATTCCATGAGCAACCAAGGCATCCATGTCACCATGTAAGGGTGCTATATCTCTTGGCTGTATTTGACGCTTAAACCACGTTGTTTCACTCACCACTGCGGTGCAGGAATGCAAGACTTTTCTGCCATATTTTTTTAGTCGTTTATATCGTTGCGCTTTGAGCATATTTTGAAATATTTTTCCAGACGGCAGGCCCCACTCCCGCCTTTGCATATAATCTTCCAAACATACATGAAGATCTTGAATACCGCTAAATTGACTGAAATATTGGGCTACATTTTTCAAGCTGGCTTTTTGATTTAACGATCCTGTGGGATTTATTTGACGAATAGCATCACCATCCACACAATAGAGAGTGTGGTTTTTCACTAAAAAATTATCCAAATGCAGATCATCATGCACCATGCCATGAGAATGTAATTTCGCTAAAACCCCCATAATTTGACGATGATAGTGTGTCAATTCTGTTTCAAAAGAAAGCGACTTAGCATCTTTTATATACTCAAATATCAATACGAAAATTGTCCCGGATCGATCGCTGTCCGTAAAAAGTAGCTTAGGCGTAGGCACCGCAGCTTGATTTAACCGTCCTACACCTTCTAAATCCCGTTGAAAATATTTTGAGTCTTCATGAAAAAAAATTTTTGCAACCACTTGCTCACCCTTCCATGTGGCAAGTGCGGTTAATCGCCGTCCAGGTAAATTGCGCAGAATATCGTTAATAATTAAATTATGCGGGGATTGGCGTAAATTCAGTTCAAAAGGTGCTGCCACCCCTCGCTCTAATTTTCGCAACTCAGAGGCGTTAATATAGGTTATCATTTGAGCTTCCTCCTATGACGCTTGACCAATTGTTTGATGATTTTTTTTTGTAATTGACTTTGATCCATCGCGCTAAGATATGCTTTTAAAAAACGCAAACCATGAGTTATTGAGCCATAATTTGTATGCCTATCTAAGGCGGATAAATCTCGCAACATGGATTTTTTCTTACAAAAAAGTCGCTTTGCTTTTTCTAAATCAATAAATTTTATATCAAAATCACCCAAACGAATAAAAATATGTTTGGCATAAAGACAACTGTGCACAAACCCTAGGTGATGGATTTTTGCTACAGCTCGGGCAATATTTTCGATGAGTTGGCATTGTAGAGCCAATGAACCCTCGAAATTCACCAGCAACTTATCCAAAGGAATATACCCTGTCAATTCTTGAGTCACAAGAATGGCTTTTTGATGCTTTCCTCTGCCTTGTTTTAAAAAAAGAACTGGCTCCAGCGTAGGAATATTGTGTGCTTGAAAATTAATAATATTCTTAACTTCTCGTTCTAAGGTTGAGATCCCAAAAACCGGCTTGCTTATAGTTTTACAGCGATGATTAATTTGTTTTTTGACAAAGAATGTTTTTGTCCCGAGTTGCAATAGTGCCACACCACTCATGCCTCCCCGTCGATAATTAGGTGGCTCCACCCAATTTTTTGCAGCATCCCAAACATCATCAAACGTTGTTAAGTTATTTTCTGTCAAAAAATCCTTCCAGTTAGGATTAATATATTTTTTCATTGTCACTCTCTCCCCGCAAAAAATACTAGGATCTTTTGTAACCACAACTTTTGATTGTGATTTAATTTTGTAACCCCTAAGTAAGATTTTACAAAATGAAGTCGCATTTTATTCGATAAATATTTTTTTGCCACTTTATCTAAACAGGCTAAATCCTTAATGATCCCTCGCCGCTTAAACCATCCTCTCTTTCTTTTACCTGTAGGACAATCAATAAAATAAACCGTAGGCTGGCTCTCCAAGCTGACCAAGATATTTCGCCATTTTAAGTCATTGTGAATAAAACCAATATTGTGAAGCGCTCGGGTGTGCTTCACAACTTGCTTGAGAACTTGCTGTAACCATTGTGAGTCCTGTAAAAATGGATGATTCTCATCGGCTAATGATGCCAAATCCCTCACCTTCGAAAGGGACTGGGTAACCAAAACCCCTCCACTATAATGCCAACAGCACCGCTGTTCGCCAAAAGCAATAATTTCAGGGATAGGGATCCCAAGGCTTGCAAATAAAAATAGGTTTTCCCATTCCGCTCGTAAGCGACTACGTCCCATAAAACGCCTTAATTTTCGACCAGGTCGGTGATAAATTTTAACGTAATAATCAGTCGCATCAATGGTTTTCAACACCAGTTGGCTCAAAGGACTCTTTGTCACAGCACTTGCATCCTGCATATCCAGCTCATCCAAAGACGCAAATTGTCGTTGCACAGAGATAGATTTATCAGGATTAACCCACCAACAGCTTCTCATAATAATATGCCTTGGGGTAACCTCGGTGATGACTGGAATGCTTTTTGATACAGTTTAACCGCTTTATGATGAACTTGCCTCCAGAGAGGATCTTGCAATAGGGTTCTTAAATCATTATCCATGTAAACTTTGATAAATCGAAGCCAATCTTTTTGAGATAACCCAAGATCGAAAGTGGAAAATAGCAGTCCCGCCAAATCTTTGACTCTCCAACGCTGAGGCAGATTTTTACGTATTTGAACACGATGCAAGTCAATTAAAAACAATTTCAAGTTTTCTACTGACATATTTTGTAACGGCTGATCTTTTTCCAACAAAAAATGACAAATATAATAATCTCGGTGATTGATACCATTTTGATGCAATGTTTTCGTTATATGCGCTATTTTTTCTAGTAATAATTTTTTTTCTGTAAAAAGAGGAGGTGCGACTTCCCAATTTTTACAATAATCTTCCAGACTCATAGTATTTTCTAAGGCATAGGTCACAATGAACGATTGTTTTTGCGCCGGGTTACATCCTTTTTCGCCATAACCGGCTAAAGTCATCGTCTCCACACCGATTTCATGTAATTTTTCAATCGCTAATTTTTCATTTATTGCTCCAAGTACAGGGAGACGAAGAAAAAATAGGTTTTTTATGATTTCAATCCAGCCTACTCCAAAATGCAATTTTAAAAAATAAGCATTTTGTTGATGGATAAATTTTAATGTTTTACGATCGTCCACTTGACGAAAAACCTCGCCTTGGGTTGCCATAATATCATTAAAAGACGAACTCCATGTTTTCATTAAGTCTTTATGTAAAGTCACTACACCTCGTGTATAAAAAATCCTTTCATGTTCTTTCTTTTCTAAATAATCAACAATCGTTTTTGGCATATGATAAAAATTATTTTTTTCTCCGTAAACTATTCCCTTAGACTGAAATGGTGATTCAGAGAATAATAATTCTTTTAATGACTTATTTAATTGCGCTTGCTGAAAGGGTTCGGGTAACACCACACCTGCATTAGCTGCGATGACATGATAGGCATAACCACACGCTGCTGTTGTCAAAACAGGCAGCCCTGCAATCGTTGCTTCCAATAAGACAATCCCAGCACTTTCACTGTAAGCAGGATGAAGCAATAAATCCGCTCCAAATAAAAATCGTGGAATATCTTTTCTACCACCTAAAAAATGTACGGCTGAATAAAGTGAAAGAGAATGAGCCAGTTTCTCGAAAGGTTTAATATTATCGTGACCAACAATCACAACATGAATTTTCTTTTGCTCCTCCTGAGCCAATGCGCTAATAGCATGCATAGCCCTATCAAGCCCTTTGACTTGAAACCCAGAACCCAAAAAAAGAACTAATTTTTCATCTTTATCCACAGAAAATTCTTGGCGAAGCCCTCGACGAATCTCCTCATACTTCAATGGTGGTCGTCTATCCTGCTTAACCCAAGGAGGGATCAAATGAAAACGCAGATCTTGAGTGCCATAGTGTTTTTTAAAATCAGCTATTTGAGATTGCGTCAAAGCAAGAATATCTGTATCAGATTGAGGCGAAAATATTTTTTTTTCAAAGGATGAAAAACATCGATAGCGCCCGGTTAGTCTGTATAACCCGCTTCTAAAATGCCGCACTTTCTCTTCGTAACAAGGATCTGCTGCAAAATAAACATCCAACCCTTCAATTTTATTAAATCCTACCACAAGATCGTAACTCTTGTTTTCAAAAAAAGATTGTAAAATCTTGGAAAAATGTTGATAACGACCGTGATTCGTCAGCCCTGGCACATCTAAAATATGGACATTCATGCCAACTGGAATATCCCCTTGCCAATGCAACGTAAAAACATCCACCTGATGCCCCCGGGTCAGACACTCAGATGCAATAGCCATAAAATCCCGCTGCAAACCTCCATATAAAAAATATTTAAATAAGCAAAAAGCCAAATTCATGGAACATTCGGTTCCCGCTGTACCAGCTTACTCAACACATCCCAAATTAATTCCGGTCTCAAACCTGCGGCACATGGAGGTTGCTCAGTATATTTTGCTTTAAACTCATAATGGCAAGTTTTTTTAAAACAAGGAGAACAAGATAAACCTGATGTAAGATGGGCTTGATTACGCCCATAAGCCCCGGTCATTTTGGGATCGGTTGCACCATAAATAGAAACCGTAGGTTTCGCCAACGCTGCGGCCAAGTGCCCTAATCCTGTATCCACGGCAACAGTTCCCTGAGCATTAGAAATAATAGAAGCCAGTTCATCAATCCCTTTATAAGGCATCGCATGGGCATGGGCAATGTCAGTTGTGATCCGCTTGGCTCGTTGATATTCATCATCATTGCCACTGTTTAAATAAACAGAGAAACCATTACCTGTTGCATATTGAGCCAATGTTCGCCAATGACTTTCAGGCCAATGTTTTGTCGTCCAGGTCGTACCATGAAGAAAAACCAAATAGTTTTTCTCAAATGGAGACTCGCCTAGACGATCAAATGTCAACCCATAATCAATAGGTCCTTTGGGAAGGGAATAGCCTAGTGCTTGACTGAATAACTCGCGCACTCTTTCAACTGCATGCTTTTCCCAAGATACATCATGACGATGATGGTAGTGTATAAATGCAAGCTTGTCCCTTGCCGATCGCTGATTTAAGCCATGGCGCTGATTTCCACGGGCTACCCGTGCAAGCAATGCACTTTTTGTTAACCCTTGAGCATCAATAATGACGTCATATTTCTCTTGACGAAGTGCGTGATAAAAGCTTTGTAACTCTGCTTTCCTAAAGGATTTAAGTGGGTTTTTACACCAAGCACGAAGCTCCACAGGTATCACTCGATGAATATGCTTATGCCAAGCTGGGATCTCCTGAAATGACTTTTCAACCACCCAATCAAATTGAGCTTCAGGGAAAGCGTTAGCAGCATCTGTCAAAGCAGGTAAGGTATGAATCACATCTCCCATAGAAGATGTTTTAACAATCAATACTTTCATTATTATAATTTACTCAAAATCTGTCAGAATGAACTCAGCCTCACAATAAGGACAAACAGCTTTTCCTGTTTTTTCAATAGGAAGAAACACTTTAGGATGAGCATCCCAAAGACGCATATCCTTGGTTGGACATGAGAGTGGTAGATCACCTCGGGTCACCTCGAAGGTACGCTTGGTACATGCTTGTTGAGTATTTTCATCTGTCATAGGATTGTTCCTGTACACTATTCCACATTTCTACTACTGCGCGGCAATGAAGAGCAAACCGGTCAGCCTCAACCAGTGTAGACTGTTCCTGCAAAGCTGCCAGATGGATCCCATCCTTGTAAGCCTTATAAGCACCTAACAAATCCAGCGCCTCTTTTTCAGAAATAATCCCTAAACGGCCCAATAATGGAAAAATTTTACCCACTTCATAATTCGCAATCAACTCCGGATACTCTTCAGCCCAGAGCAAAGCCCAATATTGTACCATAAACTCAAGATCCGTAAGCCCACCAGGGCTGGATTTGATATCAAATTCTCCTGAAGGAACTGGTGAGGCGTTCTGCGACATCTTAGAACGCATATCAACTATTTGATTAATAAGGTTATTTTTATCTCTCTGACAGCAAAGTACCTGCTCTCTAAGCTGGCTAAATTGTGTTTTTATTTCAAGGCAACCCCCAACAAAGCGCCCTTTGCTCAAAGCTTGATGCTCCCAAATCCAAGCACGCTCCTTTTGATACTCGGCAAATGCTGAAAAACTACTCACTAAGAGGCCTGCTGATCCTGATGGACGCAGACGAATATCAAGTTCGTATAGGGTTCCAGATAATGTTCTGGTACTCAATAAATGGAGTATTTTTTGAGCAATCTTTAAATAAAATTGTTGATGCGAAATTGCACTGTTACCCTGGGTCATAGCATCCATTTGCCCGTTATGGATAAAGACTAAATCTAAATCTGAAAGATAGCTCAAATCATAAGCACCAAAGCTTCCATAGGCAATGACTGCAAATTGCATATTGCCACTGGGATTTTGCTCACTCACAGGATAGCCATGGGATGCGACCATACTTTTCCAAGCAAGTTTCATCACCTCAGCAACAATCACTTCAGCAACTTGCGTTAATTGATAGCTCACCGCTTGCTCTTCTTGAGGTAACACTAGAGAAGCGTTTGCTATACGCAGTTGCAGTGAGTGTTTGAACTGCCGCAACGTTTCCATTTGATGTTCTAAATCATCTTCTGGTACCAAGAGCAATAATTGCCTTAGCTCCTGCTCCAATGCTGCTATCGTCGTAGGGCCTTGAACTCTTCTATCTAGTAATTCATCCAACAAAATAGGATAGCGACTGATTTCCTTTGCAAGCCAGCTGCTTTTACTACATAAAACAATAAGATAATCAATCACATTAGGATTTTCAAGAAGCAATGCAAGATAAGCGCTTCGACGGCTAATAGCTTCCAAAATAGGAATCACACGATGCAAGTAAACACTGCCCTGAGGTTCTTTAGCCAACCGACCTATTAGCATGGGCATTAAGTCATCGAGGCGCTTTCTCGCTCGGGAACTCATTTTAGTTAAAATATAACGTTCTGAAAATTGGGTTAAACAAGCCATGAAATCCGTTCCATTCGATAACCCTTGACGAGTTAAAAATCGCTCGGCAACAGCATCATCTATTTTTTTAAACCATATATTTTGATAAGAAGTCATATTATCTTTATCTTCTGAAGATTCAATCACCTGTGTTGCGTGGGTCGGGACTTGACTCAAGTGAGCCAAGTAATCTTCCACATATTTCATACTATCCCAAACTGCATTCTGAACCGCATCCCAGTTCAGCTCTCCCATAGAAAAACCTAACTTAATTTGCATCTCTTCATCTTTAGGTAATTCTTGGGTCTGTCGATCATCGAGCATTTGCAATCGATTCTCCAACACGCGTAAATATGCATAATGATTCCGTATGTTTTTTGCTACATCCCAAGATAAATAATTTTTTTTCTTAAGTCGCTCAATCGCGCAAAAAAAACTACTGGTCTGTAACCGAGTTTCTTTACCACCACGAACCAATTGTAATGACTGAATAATAAATTCCATTTCTCGGATCCCACCGGCACCACGCTTAATATTATGTTTTAATCGCTTTCGCCGCCGTTCATTCTCCATCATTTTCTTTAAATCACGTAACGCATCAATAATGCCATAGTCCAAATAGCGCCGATATACGAAACGATTCAATAACGTTGTCACTTTTTCCTTGAACATCATGTCTTGAGAGATACATCGAGCTTTTAGCAAGGCATAACGCTCCCAATCTCGCCCTTGCTCTTGGTAGTAGTTTTCAATAGCCGCATAACTATGTACGAGAGAACCCATTTCGCCAAAGGGACGTAACCGCATATCCACACGAAAAACAAAGCCATCAGATGTCGTGTCATTGAGTAATTTTATTAAACGTTGAGCCAAACGAGTAAAAAAAACTTGGTGAGAAATAGCACGCGCCCCATTCTGCGTTTCACCTTGAGCCGGATAAATAAACAGCAAGTCGATATCCGATGAAAAATTTAAATCTTCACCCCCCAACTTTCCTAAGGCCACAATTAGCAATTGTTGCACCTGGCCCTGTTCATCCAATGGATAGCCAAATGTCTGATACATCCCTTGGGATAACTGAGCTAATCCACGAGTCAAACAAAAATCTGCCAAATAGGTTAAATCTTGAGAGGTTTCAGAAAATGAGGCGAGCTGAGATATGTCTCGCCAAGCAATACGTATCATTTGTTGATGACGAAAAAGCCGCAGCTGTTTCGCGAATATCGCTTCATCCTCTCCAGAAAAGCTATCAGAAATAGGGTGAGACACAAGTCGCTCAAATGATTCTTGAAAATCACCATCACGAAAAGTTTTTTCCAAACTTCCTGCATCTAATAAATCTAACAATAATTCAGGGTAACGAATACAAGTCGTGGCAGCATAATCACTGCATGCCCAAACTCGCGGGGCTGTTTCATTAAAAAATTCACAAGCAGCAAAAGAAAGCTGTTTCTCTTTTACTGCGTGTAAAAAATTTTCCTCATACTGAAGCACAGGAGAGTGCAATGAATAGGGCAAATGTTGCACGCTTTGCAAAAATCTCATGAAACTATTCCAAGAAACCCTATTGATGAATCCGCAACAAACCAATAAAAATACCTTGGATCAGCACTCGGTGCGCTTCGTAGACCATCGGTAAATAATCAGCATTGGCTGGAATCAACGTCACAGTCCCGTCTTCATTGCGATGGAATCGCTTTAAAGTTGCGCATTCGTTATCAATGAGAGCCACAACAATTTCACCATTATTAGCTTGATTCCGCGCGTCGCAAATCACCAAATCACCATCATAGATCCCTTCTTCTACCATAGAATTCCCACAAACTCGAAGCGCATAGCGATTAGGGCCGGTAATCGCTCCTAGATCTACCGTTTCCTGCTCAGGTATCGCTTCAATAGGACAACCTGCGGCAATATTCCCTTGTAGAGGAATTTCTCCAGCCCCCTGAAAAACCACATCATTCAATATGATGTTCCGTTTGCGATTGGGTACTAAGGTGATTAAATTCGCAGTATCAAGAGCCTTAACATATCGATGCACAACCCCCTTAGACGTAATGCCTAGCTGGTGAGCAATTTCTAAGGTCGTCGGCGCATAGCCGTGTTCATCAATATATTTCTTAACAATTTCGTAGGTTTCCTTTTGCCGCTTGGTCAACATTTTATCGGAAGCTACGTCCCTTTGCCGACCCGGCCCTGAGCTAGCAGATGTATAACTGCTTTCATCTGCATATTTTTTAGTAATGTTGCAAATTTTTTTATGGCCTTCATCTTTCATACTGTTCCCCTTATTTTTTGATTTTGATAGAATTCAGTATAGAGAACGATATGAGTACTTTCAAGAAAAAGATCTAAAAAGATTAACTTCCACAGTTTCCCAGGAAGACTCTAGGTACACAAATCACAAAATATTTTTGGTTAATTATTAGCTTGTGAACAGTGACTCTAAGTCATTTACCTTTAAGCCTGTAGCACGTGCCACCTGTTCTTTCGAAAAACCATCATTCAACATATTTTTTGCGATAGCATATTGCTGCTCTTCACGACCTCGACGGATCCCTTTCTCCATACCTTGTTGTATACCTTGCTGCATACCTTGCTGCATACCCTGCTGCATACCATCTTGGCGCAAACGTTCTGCTCCTGTCATAATAACCTCACTCTCTTTAGTATCTAATTGATTACAAAACCTTCGCAAAAAACCATCCGGATCGACAATTTTTGCAGCATGTAACAAATAATCAACGCATAACTGTAAACGCCCAATACCTGTTTCCGGTTCGGTCATCTCAAGAGCATCTCTCAGCACAGGCATATACCCATGGATCTGCCTCTCAAGCTCACGATCATAAACATGTTTCATGTAATATTGCATTATATTAGCCCAACTCCCTCCCCGCAAGGATTCGTCAGAAATATCGTGTAAATCAATGAGAGTAAATGGCTCTAGTTTGCCCAATACCTTATTAATAACGATAGCATCGGCGTTCAGTAAATCTGTCAAGCAGCAAGACTTTTTATATTTATGTTTCCCATTATAAAATACCAAAGGACATACAAGGGGATAAGGCTTTTTTGAATTGACACTAAATCGATCCATGATTTCGCTGAGGTATTGCCAGATCCGTAACGGCATATTGGTCCTGGCTGTAGACTGATGTTCCACTAAGAAATAAACACGCTCACCACAGCCATTCTCAAATGAGCAT
Source organism: Gammaproteobacteria bacterium (assembly GCA_021773305.1). Classification (GTDB taxonomy): domain Bacteria; phylum Pseudomonadota; class Gammaproteobacteria; order UBA1113; family UBA1113; genus JAJFKH01. The sequence goes on from JAJFKH010000108.1 coordinate 22,901, forward strand.
AATGAATCACTCTCTACTCGTTTAAAATTATGTTTGATGAATGTTGTCTCGTGACGCTCTAGTGTGTCAAATAACAACTCACCACAACCAATATGCTGTTTTGCAAAATCCACAATCACATCATCAAACTGCATCATTTTGTGAAAAAAATGATCATGTGGTGTACGTACCATTCTTTCATCGGTTTTACTGATGTCCTTTTTCATTTTCTGAAACTCCTTTTTATTTATTATTGCATGATTTTTATATTTGTAAATGATTTATTTTCTTCGGAAAAATTAAATACGCGTGCCAGGCAAAGACACTATTCTTAGAAAACGATTCCTAGAATGAAAATGAGACTAATCTTTCGGAGCTGCCGCAGAAGGATTTTTACGTTCTTCAATTTGTCGATTAAATTTGTTCACAGCAGCAGTAATGCCCTGTCGATGCTGTTCACTGATGGAATTCCAATAGGCCTCTCTCTCCGTAGGCGTCATAGCCATCCACTCCTGCCGCTGGGCCATTTGACTCTCTCCAGGGGTTTGCTGCCCATCCCGGGCAAAAGCGATGCTCACTGTACATAATACCAACAATACTATTTTCTTCACACTCTCTCCCCACAATTTTATCTCATACCAAATTCTACCGTAATTTGTTATGCTTGTGTATGGTTGAATAACAACATTAGGCGGTGATGGATAATTTATTAACACTGGGTGGGGATGACTGGCAAACGGAATTCGATGCATCTTTACAGCAGCAAGCTGTAGATGCTTTAGAGAATGGTCAAGTCATCTATTTTCCAAAACTTTGCTTTGAGCTAAGCGACTTAGAACGCCATTTAAGCGCACCACGGTATGTGGATCCCAAACGAAAAAACATACATTGGGATCCTATCAAAAATAAACTGGGAGGCACTTTATGCTCTTGGGAAGATAGACAATATCTTGAACAGTTATTTAAGCGATATACAAGCCAAACAGAACGCTTAATTTGTCACTTGCTCCCCTCCTATGAACCTCATCTCACCCTAGGCAGAACAAGCCTCCGCCCGGTTGAAGCTAAAGGCCGACGCAGCTCTGCTAAAAAAGATGATACACGCTTACACGTAGATGCTTTCCCCGCAACTCCTATGGCAAAAAAGCGGATCCTTCGAGTATTCAGTAATACCAACCACGAAGGTCAGCCTCGGGTATGGCACATTGGAGAACCCTTTCAGCAAGTAGCCGAACAATTTTTTCCCAAAACAAGGGCACCTTTCCTCGGCAGCCAATTCTTACTCAACACACTTAATATTACAAAATCTCCACGGAGTGTCTATGATCATTACATGTTACAAATTCACGATAAAATGAAATTAAATCGGCAATATCAACAGACCTGTGAAAAAATGCAAGTTAAATTTCCTCCAGGAAGTACTTGGATTGTCTACACAGATGCCGTGTCCCATGCGGTATTATCCGGGCAACATTTAATGGAACAAACTTTTTATTTACCCTTCAATAAAATGCAGCACATTGACTTAGCACCGCAGTCTATATTACAAAAATTAGCTAAACGAGAGCTTTTACTCTGAAGGGATCCCGCCAATTCCAGGAAGTTTTAATTGAACAGGATCCCAGCCTAGACCGAAACTTAACCCAAGTAGATTCACTTCAAAACCTTCTTTTTTAGCAATGGTAACGCCAAACAATCCTCCTAACGAAAATTGTAATCCCGTTTGGCTCGGTGCTTTCACAATAAATTGGTTCCAACCATAAAAATCTTTGCCAATGGCTGTGGTCGGCAATTCCATGGCCAGTTCGGGTATAGAACGTACTAAATGAGCCACGAATGTATTGCTATTAGGGCCTGGCCAAGTATGGTACTGACGCTTGAAGGGATAATCATTGATAATACGTTGAATAGTCTTAATCGCGGTTGCCGCTTTCTCACCTCGTAGATCTAGCATAATCCATGGCTCGTTGTTATACCATTTCCTATCTGGCAAATCAGAATGAATATACAGTGGTATTTGTCCTCGATAATGCCGCCAGCCAATCACTTCATAGACCGTATACTGTTTCGCATCTTTTTCCTTGGTCGCAATCCAAGAATGGATAGCAAACATACCCCGCCAATTATAGGCTCTTGCTCCATAAATTTGTACAATGGCTTCCGGTGCTTCAGCAGGCTTTGGGGCAATTTCTGCACTGGCTCGACTGGCATCACTCCAGTGGGAATCTAAGTCCAATTTCCCGGTAATCAACAGGTAAAAAGGCCCCAACAACAACAGTAAGAATAAAATAGAGATCCATAGTAACATAGCGGAATACGTGGTGTTTTTCTGTCCGGAAAAATTGTCTTTGCTCATAGTACTATGCTAGTCTTAACCTCACATAAACTCAAGCTAAGGCCACATCATGACGAATACTACACGAACAGAAACAGACAGCATGGGACCCATTGAAGTCTCTGAAAACCGTTACTGGGGTGCTCAAACTCAGCGCTCTTTGCATTACTTTGATATTGGCCATGACAAAATGCCCATTGAACTTGTTAAAGCGTTTGGGATCTTAAAAAAAGCAGCTGCGATGACAAACCGAGATTTAGGAAAACTGAGCGATGACATTGCTCAACTCATCACTCAAGCCGCTGATGAAGTCATTTCCGGTGAGCTGCAAGATCACTTCCCGTTACACATTTGGCAAACAGGAAGCGGCACCCAAACTAATATGAATACCAACGAAGTCATTTCCAATCGCGCCATAGAATTAGCCGGTGGCATCAAAGGTAGTAAAGAACCTGTCCATCCTAACGATCATGTTAATATGTCACAATCCTCTAATGATACTTTCCCCACAGCCATGTATATCGCTGCGGCTCAAGCTATCCACGAACAATTATTGCCTGCCATCGGCACGTTAAAAGAAGCATTAGCAAGTAAAGTAAAAACATTTAATGATATTGTAAAAATTGGTCGTACTCATTTACAAGATGCTGTGCCACTTACCTTAGGACAAGAGTTTTCAGGATATGTCGCACAGTTAGAAATTTCTTTGGCTGCTATCCAATACAGCCTAAAAGATTTATACGATCTAGCTATTGGCGGCACTGCCGTGGGCACCGGGCTCAATACCCATCCAGAATTTGCTGATCGCGCAGCCAAACATATTGTCGAACTCACAGGCCTCCCCTTTACGTCTGCTGAAAATAAATTCGCATCCCTAGCCGCTCATGATGCCTTGGTTTTATCCAGTGGGACGTTACGGACTCTCGCTACCGCGCTGATGAAAATTGCCAATGACATCCGTTGGTTAGGCTCTGGGCCTCGTTGTGGTATTGGAGAATTAATTTTACCTGCGAACGAACCAGGTTCTTCCATTATGCCAGGAAAAGTCAATCCGACACAGTGTGAAGCACTAACCATGGTTTGCGTCCAAGTCATCGGCAACGATACCGCTATTGCTTTTGCAGGCTCTCAAGGTAATTTTGAATTGAATGTTTATAAACCTATGATGATTCATAATTTTATTCATTCAATTAATATTATCAGCGATGCTTGCCACAGCTTCACTGAATTCTGTGTAGCAGGCATTGAGGTCAACCACGATCGTGTAAAACATTTTTTGAATAACTCACTCATGTTAGTAACAGCATTAAACCCAGTCATTGGATATGACAAAGCATCACAAATTGCAAAGAAAGCCCACCAAGATAACAGTACTTTGAAAGAAGCTTGCGTAGCTCTAGGTTTTCTGAGTGCCGAAGAATTTGAACGCAGTGTAAAACCTGAAAAAATGACATCGCCTTAAGTCAGATAAAAATGGGACATTCGGTGTGAAAAACGAAAGTACCAGAAATCAGTATCAATTATTCAAATCCTCCAAATTTGCGCCCTTCTTTTGGACGCAATTTTTGGGGGCTTTGAATGATAATGTATTCAAAACTGCTCTGTTAGCAATCATCACTTATCGTACAATAAGAATCGGCCCCTTTGGCGCAGAAATGCTTGTGAATATCTGTGCAGGAATTTTTATTTTACCCTTCTTTTTATTCTCTGCCACAGCAGGGCAACTGGCAGATAAGTTTGAAAAGTCTCGACTCATTCGTTACGTTAAATTATTAGAAATTTTTACCATGACCCTGGCTATTGTGGGGCTTTATCTCGACAATATATCATTCCTACTAGGTGTTCTTTTTCTTCTGGGCACTCAGTCTGCATTATTCGGTCCGGCAAAATATAGTACTTTACCCCAGTTAGTGGATGACACAGAACTCTTAGGGGGTAATGGTTTAGTTGAAATGGGAACCTTCATGGCCATTCTCCTAGGCACCCTCTACAGCGGTATCATCATACAATTTCATAATATAGGCGTTCGAGTGATTGCGACGAGCTGCTTTATCATTGCCATTGCAGGTTACCTCTGTAGCCGAAAAATCAAACATCTTCCTCCTCAACATACAGATATCAAACTATCCTACAATATCGCCAAACAAACTTATAACAGCATCAAACTTGCCACAGAAAAACCCATCGTTTTTCTTTCTATTTTAGGCATATCTTGGTTTTGGTTTTTTGGATCTGTGGTTGTTACGCAGATATTTAACTATGGCCGTCTTATTTTAATCGCTAATGAAACCGTTGTCACCGCCATCATCACATGTTTCTCTATTGGTATCGGTCTGGGTTCTCTATCCTGCGAAAAATTATCTGGTCATAAAATTGAAATCGGCTTAGTTCCACTAGGAGCCATTGGATTAACTGTTTTTTCTACCTTGCTCTATGTGCTTCAACCTTTAGCAGACACTCACGATATAATAAATCTATCGCAATTCTTACAAGCGCCTCACAACTGGCTCTTGATTGTTAATTTTATTCTAATAGGATTTTTCTCTGGAATATTTATTGTTCCATTATATACGCTTATCCAGCAACGCAGTGATCCACAAAAACGTGCGAGAATCATCGCAGCCAATAATATTCTTAATGCATTATTTATGGTATTTGCATCTATATTTGCTATTATTTGTTTCAGTTTTCATATGATTATTCCACAAATTTATCTGCTTGCGGGAATATTAAATCTCCTAGTTGCTCTGTGCCTTTTTGCTCTAGCACCTGAATTTATCATGCGTAGCTTAATATGGAGCTTAGTCTCATCTCGCTACCGGATCACTTTAAAAGATATCGAGGAACATATTCCGACCCAAGGCCCTGGTATCCTCCTCTGCAACCGTGTTAACTTTATGGATCCTCTTATCCTTTTAGCTGCTATTAGACGGCCCGTGCGGTGTGTGATAGATCCTTCCATGCTTAACTCACGACTCTTACGCTTTATTTTCCGAATAGCTAAAGCCATTCCCATGGATGCCACAGTCTTTAATAAGATATCTCACGCTCTAGAAAAGGGTGAGTTAGTGGTTATATTCCCTGAAAAAGAGATCACTCAAGATGGAACATTACAACCCTTCCACTTGGATATTGAAACCATCATTCAACGAAATCCTGCACCCATCATTCCTATGATCCTAAAAAACTTGGGAAGCCAATGGCCGAAATGCTTACGCACGCCTATTTACCTAACAGTGGGTGAGAATATTTCCTCGGAGGAGGCTAGCCAAGAAACATTGGTTGATGCCATGCTATCTCTACAAAAGGAAGATGGCTCAGACTGAAATACACCCAAAGCGAATCCTATTTTCCTTGTTGAGCTTCCAGAAAGAGTGCTCTCAAGCATGGTGCTTTACCAAATTATTCGATCTTTTCGTGGATGCTGCGGACAAGTCGCAGCACGTAGGCGTTAGGGGGGAGCGCTTAAGTTAGATCTGCAAAAATCGCCTCTACTTAAAGACAAAAAGCCCACTGGACGGGGTAAAAAGCTGATATTCATGAGCACCCAACAACCCACCCCTACGTGCTGCGACTTGTTCCTGAGAGTTCGACACGAATTTCCCCATTTTTTCTTGGATGCTGCGGACAAGACGCAGCACGTAGGCGGCAGGGGGGAATGCTTAAGCTAGATCTGCAAAAATCGCCCCTACTTAAAGACAAAAAGCCCACTGGACGGGGTAAAAAGCTAATATTAGTGAGTGCCCAACAACCCACCCCTACGTGCTGCGACTTGTCCGCAGCATCCAGAAAAAGATCGAATAATTTTCTAATATTCGTGACGAACTCTCAGGACTTGTTCGCAGCATCCAATAAAAAATGAGGTTAGCGAAAGAGTGCAACTAATTAAAGGAGAAAAGCTTCAAATAAATTCTTTGTCAATCAAAAAAACCGTTTGTTAGGACCAAGTAGAAACTCCCCCTTTTTCTCATGAAAAGCTTCCAGCGCTTCTCGCTTATCTGGCTGATTTCGCTGAATTTGTCTATCAAATATTTTTTGATAGACCGCAATTTCTTCAAGGTTAATTTTATAATCTTTCTCCGCTAGCAACTCTTGTGCTCGGCAAAATATTTTGCGCGCAACAACTTCACTGTCATTTGTTTCTCGGTAGCCTATTTTTGATTTAAAAAATTTATGGTGGTAGAGTTGACGATAGCGAAATTCCGATAGAAAATTATTAGAACCTTTATCATCACCATTACCGATCCCAATAGCACTGAGCAATGTTAACAAATGCTGTGGATGTTGAATCAAGCCAATCACACCATCAAGAGAGAAAACTATTTTTGCTTGCTGATCAATATCTTTAATATCTAAATTACTCAACTTTATTACATCCACTATGAATGTATCGATAGCAACATGTTGGTTGCTCAACAAATCAGATACTTTCTGCATGTTATAATTCAAGTAAGCTTCTCGCAGATCTTTTCTTCTCAGCTTCAATAATATTGCATTATTTTCTTTCGCATTCAATCCTGTGAATTCAATTTCCTTATTCAATAAGGCCGGATTTTCTGATAACACCTGACTCAATTCATCCATAGAAGAATCATCTAAACTATTAAGCTGATGAGCTATTCCTCTTTCAAACAATATTTTAATAACTTCACAGTTTCCTTTATCACAAGCCAAATGTAATGCAGTTTTTCCTCGTGTATTTTTGCTATTAGTCACGATGCTTGGATAAGCAAGTAATAATTTAGCAATCTCAAAATGCCCCATTTCAATAGCTCTATGCAGCGGAGCTTCCTTTACATGATTAAGGCAATTAACATCAACCGTTAGATAACCCAGCAGTAACTTTACAGCCTCTTGATCACCATCTTGACACGCAAGATGAAGCAATGTATTTCCTTGCGTAGTAGGAATATTTATTAATTTATTTTGAAGCTTTAGTAATACCTTAACTGTATCAATATCACCACTATTATAGGCACGATAAAGCTCAGAAACTCTTAAATAAAATAATTCATCATAAAACAATCTTGAATGTAGACCAGTAAACCCAAATCCTTTAGTTAATAATTCTGGGTTATTTATTAGTATATTTTTGATTTTAACAAATTTTTCTACCGCACATGAATTCAACTGATGAAATTTTCCATACTGAATAATTTTTTCAGTAATATTATAAAATCCTCTTTCGCAGGATAAAGACAGCGCTGTTTTTCCCTCATTATTTACGCAATTTATCGGAATAATTTTATGCTTTATTAATAAATCAATAAACTCCACATCACCTGTTTGACAAGCATCGAGAAGCATATCACCCATAAGCACTAATACTGTAACTCTATCAAATTTGATGCCCTTTTGCTTCAAAAGCAATTTAACAATATTTTTATGACCCCTCACACCAGCAAAGTGAAGTGGTGTATTAAATCCATCATTACCACCACCATTTACATCAATATTTTTATCTAATAATAAGCGGGAAATTTTTTCATTGCCACTTACGCAGGCATAATGCAATGCCGTCTTTTCAACCGTTTCCATAACTGTTTTCCCACTTTTACTAACTGAGTTAATATTGATACTCTTAACGTCAAGTAAAAGTTTTACAACCTCTTCATAGCCATTTTGACAGGCCATCATCAAAGGGGTAACCCCAAATGAAGAAGATTGGTTGACTAGAATATTTTTTTGTTCTAGAAGTGATGCAACAAGTCTACTATCTCCATTATAGCAAGCTAAATAAAGGAGACCAATGCCACGGTTAGTATATCGCTCTATTTGTTTTTTATTTTTTGCAAATATCCAATCAGTGGTATTTAAATTTAACCATAATTCAAGATCAATTCCTGCATGAAGAACAGATAATCTAAATGCTGTATAGTCTTGATCCTCAAAAGAAAAAAATAGATAATATGCTATCTCATCAACTGGTACTTGAACAGTAAAAGATTCAGATGAGAAAAGCAAATCATTTATATCAGCATACGACCAATGATTTTGTACACTATCATATTTACATGCTACCGCATGTTTTCCACTATTAAATATAAGGGCCGCATTAGAGGGCAATATTCGTGACATCAATTCCAGATAGAGAGTCAGCTCTCTGAGGGTAAAAATATGCGTTGTCTCCCATAAGCAAGTTAGCGGAGAATCAAATTCATCTAATTTTTGAGAAGATGCGAAAGGGAAAATTTTGTCCATTTTATTTTGAGGAACATAATCTGCAAATAACTCACTAAAAATATCTGGTCTCTGATACAGTATAAGACCATCAAAAAAAGCTAGAATTTCAAGATAGTCTCTATCTTTTGGCGATAAAGATTTACCTGCTTTAGTCAGCGCTTTAGCGACATTTATTTTAGCCATTAACTGCCCGATGTCTTCACATTCTTCTATCAAAGCTAGCCTATTATAAAAAGCTTTCTCTTCTTCAATACAAACCGCTTGGGACCACATGAGGCTGTACCCGAGACAAAGTCCTTTGCCAATATTTTTATAATTCAGTTCTTTTGCTATATCTATTAATAAATTGTGACTTAGCTTCATTATAAATTGATTCCTATTGTAATAATATTCTATAGAGTGTAGGCTATAATATCATGTTTAGATTAAGATAAGATTAAATTGCAATCCTACCTGCGAGCAGTATAATTCCCTGACTATAACCCTGCCCATGGAGCAAATTCGTGAGATCCAAATTCCTTAGTGTCGTTTTATTAATCAGTGGAACCTCCATTGGTACTGGTATTCTTGCTCTTCCCACGAGCACTGCCCAGGGGGGATTCGGCTTTGCCGCTCTGACATTTATCATCTGCTGGTTATTTATGACCTATGCAGCTCTGTGTTTTATGGAAGCAGATCTTTGGCTCAGCGGCGAAAGTGATCTCATCAGCATGTCATGGAAACTTTTAGGCCCTCTGGGAAAAATAACCACATGGGTCATTTATCTACTCTTACTTTATGCTTTGATCTGTACCTATCTGTTAGCAGGCACATCGTGGTTTATCGAATTAGGCAAAGAAGCTCTGAAATTTGACATTAAAACCTCCGCTGCTCTGATTGTATTCACCTTGATTTTTGGCAGCTTTGTCTACTTTGGCACAGCAGCGGTTGATCGTTTAAATCGCTGGCTCATGCTTGGACTCGTACTGGCTTACAGTGTGATCGTTGCTATGCTGTTTAATCATGTGGATTTGAACCTCCTCGTATTTCGTGATGCGAAAATGTTACCTCTCACATTACCCCTGGTTTTAACGACCTTTGGTTTTAGCATTATTGTACCCACCCTCACAAGTTACCTTAACCGAGATGCAAAACGATTATTTTGGGCCATCATTATGGGTAGTTTAATACCGCTCGTGATGTATCTACTTTGGGAATTCATTACATTAGGCAACATTCCTCTAACGGGAGAAAATAGTTTTTCACTGATCATACCTCACAGTGACAAGGGCACTGAAGTCGTACTAACTCTATCCAATATTGCTAACAATAATTGGGTTACATTCAGTGCAAAAGTCTTCGCTATTTTTGCTGTATTGACATCATTCTTAGGCGTTTCACTCAGTCTCTATCACTTTTTAGCCGACGGCTTAAACCTAACACCTGGAGGAAAAACAGGGCTACTATTGCTGCTCATCACTTACATTCCTCCTCTTTTGATCATTCAATTTTATCCTGCTGGATTTAGCCAAATCCTCAGCTTAGCTGGATTATTTGTGGCAATTTTACTGGGCGTCATGCCCGTTTTAATAATTTGGTCTGGGCGCTACCGTAAACACTACCAAGGCTATCGTTTGCCGGGTGGAAAAACCATGTTACTCATTACTATGGCGTTCTTCATTTACGTTATTTTCCAAGAGCTTTTTAATCTGCTCTCTTAGGACAAACTTTCTCAATAAATGATTGGCCGTGTAAAAAAAGTTCTCCCGCATGAAGGGTATTATGTGACGCCCCTTTAAAATAAACAAACCGTTTAGGTTCATTGGCTGCATCATAAAGTTTTTTACCAAAGTTTATGGGAACAATCCTGTCTTTTGTTCCATGCAAAAAAAGTAGTGGGGTATGAATATCATCCATACGACCTATCACATCATATTTATCTTTTAATAGCCAGCTAACCGGTAGAAATGGATAATGTTTCTTCGCCACATCTTCAATACTGGAAAAGGCTGACTGAAGAATAGCTCCATTGACAACATATTGACTAGCAGCATACATTGCTGGCGCATTTCCCAGGGATTCCCCATATAAAATAATACAGTGATTTTTGCGATTTTTATCGATGAAATCCATTGCAGCAACAACATCTTGATATAATCCTGCTTCTGTTGGCTTACCCGGGTTACTGCCATAGCCACGATATTCCAACAATAAGACACCATTGCCTGCATGCACATAAGGTGCAACAATGCTTGCCCGATAACCAATATGCCCCGAATTTCCGTGAAAGTACACCATAATGGGCTTATTCCCCTGGGGCGGAATATACCAGGATAATAACTGTAGGTTATCATTGGTCTTTAAAGTAATTTCTCTAGCCCCAGCCAACCTTGCCCTAGCAATATCAGGCTTTTTTTTATCGGGATAATAGAGCATATGGCGTTGCAGGAAATAAATACCTACCACAACAAAAACATAAATTATCGCTAATCTGATGAAAAAACGTAACATCCCAGTGGAAATTCTCCTAAATATTGGGGTGAAGTGTGACAAAGTTTGATTGTTTTCACAAGTTTTATAGAAAAATTCTTTGCCGCAATTAAAAAATCTGGCCAATGTTTATGAATAATAGATGTCTGATACAAAGTTTTACCATTGAAAACTATTTGATATAACCCTGTACTTAGCAATCTTTGGCCGATTAATAGATCATTAGATAAATATCCAAGACATTTTTTTTTCTTTGGCTTATTAATTTTTAACCAATAATATTGGTTTTGGTTTATGGCATAATCAATATTAGGAAAAAAATTTTGAACTATTTGGTGTAATTCATACCAGGTTGTTAAATGCTTATTTTTGACAGGGCTAACTTTCTTATTTTTTAATAAATGAAAAGGATTACACATATCATAAAAAAAATGATAAAAATGATTTTCAAAAATTTTTATCAAATATTTAACGGGGTGATTTTTACAAAGCAAAAGTAAATATTGATAGGGTAAAGCACCATGAATTCCGCACAGCCCCATAAAGTGGCATATCACTTCAACCTGATTAGTCTCTTTTTCACCCATGCAAATATCACCAGCGTGTGGCATTAAATCTGATTGTGATGAAAAAACCACCTGACCTTTCATAGCTTTTGCTAAACGAAAAAAATTTATATAATGGGGGTAGCTAATCTCTATCATCACAAAAAGTCCATGCTAATAAATTATTCGGAAAATACACTTTCGTCATCAATTTAAAATAAACTGGACAAAATCTAGAAAAAAGTTGGTGCAATAATTTGCATAAAATATAACTCTGCGGTTGATTATTATCGTGATATAAATGAATTTCATGCATATTGTAATGACAAAGCATCCCTCTTTCATAACAATTTATTGTTTTCTCCACTGTTCTTTCAATATTATCAAAACTCTTTGATAGGTAACTATATTCATTACTCATAAAATAACGAATAATCTCTTTAAGCTTTTCAATCGAATGAAATCGCTGCGGATCGGATAAAAAATTAACCACATCAGACCATATATTAAAATTACAACCTCTAGCAGAAAAATAATTTATTGGCTTCACCAATACCTGCGCTTCTGATATTCCATTGGAGGCAGTTGTTAAAATAGTATCTTTATGAATATATAAAAAAGGATAATCTACATTGCAATTGGTGGATGCCACTGAATAGACATTTGATTCTTTGAAATTTGCATGTGACACAAAATAATGTCCCTTTTCATCCTCTCGAATAGAATAATCTTTTTCTAAATCTTCAGGTTTTGACGTCTGATTGAAACCGTTTTGAGTTATTTTTTCTAGTGCAATTAATTTCATGGACTTTGGTCGATTATAATCCACAATAATTGGATATTCATGATCCTTAGGATGCTGGAAAATAGGCTCGCAGTCAGATGTAAATAGATTTATTGCTGGGATACAATTAAGTAACAAATCTCCATATCTCACATCAAATAACAAATCAGGTAAGTTTAACCTGATTGTTGACTTTTGACCCATAATGTTTGGAATATTGGTTATTTCAAAAAACATAAATTTCTCTGGGAAGCTTTCAAGATCATGAAAGCTTTGAAATACAAACAACAAATCATCAAACATAGGTTGGGCAATGGTTTCAAAATAGCAAGGTAAAATTTGGCAATGATTCTCGATTAGCTCACCATTTTCACTTAAAACATCAATCGTTGACAGCGAATTAAATAATTGAAAATATAAATCCATTGCTTTTTTTAAAGGCAAATTAATGTAAAATTTTAATGATGAGACAGGAGCTTGCTTACTAATATATAACTCAATTTTTTGATGCATCACATCTCTTATACAGTTAATGGACTCAATCGATGCTGGTACAATCGCCTCATCTTGAATAGGTTTAAATATGCAAGTAGTCTGCTCTTCACCCACAGGAATCGACGTTAATTGAGTGTTTTTTTCAAAAATAATCGCATCCTTTGTGTGATTCTCCATAAATACGATCAATCTCGAAGGAATGATTGTGGATAAGTAAGGCATTAATTTATTGTGATGACTATTATCGATGGGAGCATTATTAACTCTCTCTTCTATTTGAGAGCAAAAATATGCTGAAGCGTAGATCAAATGCAGCATATCGGGAGATAAATTTTTCCAATCCAAATTTTTTAAGTCAAATCCATGCTCTGGAAATCTATGAGCATGTTCTTGAAGGGTTTGCTGAAGATCATCCAGATGCTTTTGAAAGTTAGCGACATTCACTCTCTTAAGATCCCTATCTCGCTTCGCCCATTCCCTCCAAATTTGGAAAATATAAAAAAATTATTATTGTTTGATAATGTGGCTTTAATTTCTAAGCTAACAATCACATTGTTTTCTTTATGCATATCTTGCAATAGCACATCCACACGATATAAACGTGGCTCAAATGCATTAATTGACTTTTTTATCACTGACAAAAAATCATCGACTGTATTGGGGAAGCCTGCATACACATCTGTTAGATCGGGCAATCCGAAGGATTCTCTCCCAGGAATCGTCCCCTGCCTTGTATTGAAAATACAATGGATATTGTTAATAATATCTGATATTTGACCGTTACTATCAGAAAAAAACATATGTTATTCTCGTACATAAAAAAGATGGCATGGTGTAACCATGGAGACAACCAAAACACCACGCCATCAGAGGCTAACCTAGAATTTATGAGACCAATCATCACTGGCAATCACATTGCCATCAATGTAAGTCCACTCTATTTTTTCATAACGAAACGCTATCTTTTCTAAATGACCGTAATTTTCTTTACTCTTATCTTTGATATCTTCCATGAGTGGATTAACACAAACAACTTTAGCATTGGTTAGGATATGTCTAAAATATTCTTTCTCCTGCCCATGGCTGTTAATTTGATACCAGCTAAGACGTATTTCCTTCATGGTCGAGCCACTGCAACAGGATTTATATAAAACTGGGGATGCAGCGCAAAATGCCTTTTGTATAGTAAAAGGTTCATGCTTACGTGTTCCTGTTATAGCACCTGTATCGGCATCGTTAGGAATATAAATGCGATGATTAAATCCTAGAATTTCAACGCCTTTTTCTCGCCCTAACACCTTAGAATTACCAATGATATTATAACCTGTATCATCCGTTATCCACATACAACCTGGTATCGCCATCATCAACTCCTTTTATTTGCTTATGATATATCTTCTTGCTTCCCTGGCAATTGAGAAACAAGGGATAATCTGACATCCACACCTTCAACTTGAAAATGCGGAACAATATGTAACTTCACACTGTAAAAACCTGGCTTTCCATCTATATTATGTACTTCAACAAATCCCTCTCGAAGGGGATATCTCGCGGCCATATCAGGGCTTGGGTTATTCATTTTTGTCACCAACCCTTTAAGCCAATCATTTAACTCACTTTCTAGTTGCACTCTCGGTTTGTTTGCACCGATATTTTCTCGCTGCAAGACTTTTAAATAGTGAGCAAGTCGCGAAACTAAAAGCACATAGGGCAAACGCATATTAATACGACAATTAGCTGTTGCTTCATAAGAACCATACTCATCTGCTCTTTGCACTGAGTTTGCCGAAAAGAAGCAAGCAAAATTTGAGTTTTTATAAAAACTCAGTGGAATAAACCCTAATTCTGACAATTCTAATTCTAAGGTTTCGGGTATTAGCACTTCTGTTGGAATTCTACTTTCAATACCTCTGCCCACATCATATTGATGCATGGGTAAATCTGGAACACAACCACCTGACTCAGGGCCTCTAATATTCACTGTCCAACCATGCTGCTTAAAGCTTTTCATCATATTCACAGCGAAAGGAAAGCTAGCTCTCCCCCAAAGATATTTTCGCCCATCATCTGATATAACATTTTCTTGATAATTAAAAGATTTCACTAAATTATCTTTGCCATAGGGCAGTCGCAATAAAAAATGGGGGAGCGTCAATCCCAAATAACGTGCATCGTCTATTTTTCGAAAGGCATTCCATTCAATAAACTCAGGTTTTTCCATATAGTCCGATAAATTTTCAATGGCCATAATTTCTTGGAAATTATTTTTCTTGAAAAATGTTATATCTGCCGCGCTAATAAACGGGCAATGTGCAGATGCCGCAACATTGGCAATGGATTTCAACAATGCCATATCCCTTGTGTCGCTACCAAAAGCAAAATCACTGATCATGGCCGAGTAAGGTTCACCGCCAGGGGTATCATATTCTTGGATATAAACATGCTCATACAAAGATGATTGAGTTACTTCGCTTGCTTCGTCAAAATCTTCGAGTAATGTTTCTTGATCTACATCTAATAAATCAATTTTAGTATTAGCCCTTGGATCGGTTCTATCAACTAAGTATTTCAAACCTTTCCATGTTGACTCAAGTTGCTGGAAATCTTCATGATGTAAAATTTCGTCTAGCTGTTGACTCAACATTTGATCAATTTTACTGATATAAACATCAACCAACGAACGATCGCATCGATGAATCGTTTTGTCGTCATTTGTAATCAAATCAATTAATATTTGTAACCCTGAGGTTAAGCGTTGAGATGGCGCTTGTTGAGCCAATTCATGGAAATCTGCAAAACATTCTACGGATAAGGTTTGTTGAACCGGCGGCATCTCAACGATGTCACAAAGCTGTTGATATTGACTATGACTCATGTTGATTTTCTCCATTGTGGCTCAATTGAGAAAGCTCTTTTTTAAAAGATTTGATTTTTTCGGGGTCAATAATAATATTTTGTAGCGCGGATTGAAGACTTTTACTATCCATAAGATTCGTTTTAAAATCTTTTAACACATTTCTCATGGCAAGTAGTTTACGCAATGCGGGGACTTGCATAATCAATTCGTCTGGATGAAAATCTTTGAGCTTTTCAAATTTTAAATCAACAACCAACTCTCCTTCATGTTGCTGAAATTTATTGGGTACTGTAAGAGTCAACCGAGGATCTACCGCTTGAACAACAGAATCAATGTTATTGCGGGTGATTTTGTGACGCTTTCGTTGGTGCAACGGCTCAAGGCAACTGCCACCACTAAAGTCTCCAACAGCAAGTAGCTTGCAGGGCAATTCTTTTTTCTCTTGGCCGTTCCCTGTTTCAAGATCGAGTGTAATATTCACTCTTGCATTGGGAAGATCCCTTTGAATACTCTGTTGCATCGTGCAAATCCCTAAAGAATATTTGATTAATGTTTATTATAATTGAATATTCTTTTTATGCAACAAAGAATTAAGTTTTTTTAATAAAATACTTTTATTCGCCCCAGCCTCGCCCACCATCCACGCGCAACGTATCTCCGGTAGTAAATAACGCATCTTCTGCTAAATAATAAACAGCCTTAGCAATAGCCAAAGCACGATCATCTACGTTTAATAAGGTCTTTCCCATAATTTTCTTTTTTTGCGCATCATCCAAATTATTTTCCCCCTCCGGCCAAAGGATAGCACCGGGAGCCACAGCATTCACACGAATATGGGGTGCCAACTCTTTAGCCAATGCTTGGGTCATCATAGACAAACCTGCCTTGGCCATACTATATATAGGATAACCTTTTAGAGGACGTTGGCTGTGAATATCCGTTATATTAATGATAGATCCCCGACTCTGCTCCAATAACTTCATAGCAGCCTGGCTCAGAAAAAAAGGGCCTTTTAGGTTACTTGCCATCAAATCGTCCCATTGAATTTCGTCAATATCACCCAATTCAGTTGAAAAAAAGCTGGAAGCATTGTTGACAAGGACATCTAGCTGCCCCCATTTTGCTTTAATTAACTCTATATGTTGATAAAATTCTTTAATATTTGCTAAGTCACCGTAAATTAACTGGGTAGAATCCTGCCGCCTAGACTCTAACTCTAAGGCTAATTGTTTCGCAAGAGCGACATTGCTACGGTAATGAATCACCACATTATAGCCGTGATCATGGAAATAACGGATGATAACTTCCCCAATACGGCGGGCAGCTCCTGTTACAAAGATAACTTTCCCTGTTATTTGTGGTTGTAAATCAGACATAGTAAACTACTCCAACTGTCAATGAATGAACACTACCCGAACATGAATACTGTTGCAAACAAGCCTACCATCCCCAACAATCTGCCCCAACCCAGCACCGATACTCGTGAGCACAGCGAGCGCGTTAAAAAGCACATTCTTCACCAAATACAACAGCATAATGGAAGCATTAGCTTTGCAGATTACATGCAAATCTGCCTCTATGAACCTGGCCTGGGTTACTACAGTGCAGGCTGTGAAAAGTTCGGCCCAGGGGGGGATTTTACTACAGCCCCTCTTATCTCACCTTTATTTGCCCAATGCTTGGGGCAACAATGCCAAGAGGTTTTGCAAACTCTCGCACCGAGCAACATCCTCGAATTAGGCGCAGGTAATGGTAAGCTCGCTCAAGACATCTTAGATTTTTTAGCCAAACACCAGCAACTCCCGGACACTTATTTTATCTTGGAAGTTAGCGCTCAATTACAACAGCAGCAGCAAAAAACACTGCAAAAATCAGAGCATATTGATAGGATCAAGTGGATTTCAGCATTGCCCCAAGACTTCAACGGCATCATCCTAGCCAATGAAGTCATGGATGCGATGCCTGTGGAATTATTTCATCTCAATGAAAATGGAAATCATCAGCTTGTTGTGAGTCAAAAAAATGAAGAATTTTGCTGGCAACTATCATCTCCTCGTTCAACCCATCTAAAAACACAAATTGACAAGATTGCAAAAACATTACCCAAAGACGTCCGATCCTCAGGCTATACTTCAGAGTTTAATACCAATCTTTCTCCCTGGATCAAAAGCCTTGCAAGTTGCTTAGCCCGAGGCGTCATATTGTTAATTGATTATGGGTTTCCTGAAGCTGAATATTATCATCCCCAGCGCAGCACGGGTACATTAATGTGCCATTTCCAGCACCACGCCCATAGCCATCCTCTCATTTACCCTGGGATCCAAGATATTACCTCTCATGTTGACTTCACTGAAGTTGCCGCAGCAGCAACAGATAATGACTTGAAAATATTGGGTTACTGTAGTCAAGGTGCTTTTTTATTAGCACTGGGTTTACTGGAAAAAGTCAATCAAAAGGACTTCGAAGCCAAACAACAGGTTAAACGACTCACCATGCCCCATGAAATGGGAGAGTTATTTAAAGTCATTGCCTTAGGAAAAAACGTTGAACAATCCTTATTAGGCTTTACAATACAGAATCAACCGCAACGGCTACACTCTCAGGAACGCTTATGAGCCACTTAACGACCATTGAATTATGCAAAGAGAATATGAAATTCTCTTCCGGCCACTATACAATTTTTTCACCTACTCGCCGGGAAAAGCTGCATGGCCATAATTTCACCGTTTATGCGGCCATCACTGCAAAAACAGATGAAAATGGTATGGCTTTTGACTATGGTATCTATAAAGAAAAATTGCGTAAATTATGTCGAGGTCTCAGTGAGTATTTTTTGATTGCTGGAGATTCTCAGTATCAACGGATCGAACAAGAGGGGGATTGTACCTATATCCACTTCCATAACGAAAAAATTCCATTTCTTAGCAAAGACATTCTTATCCTCCCCATTAAAAATGTAACGGTTGAAGAATTATCTAAATGGATGGTGGGTGAGCTTCTCGCGGAAAAACAAGAGCTGGACAAACATGAAATTACCGCTATCCTTATAAAGGTTTTTTCAGGGCCTGGACAATCTGGCTCCTACCAATGGCAACGAGAAGACAGCTAACATCTTCAAACTACGGCTAAACTACTTTAACTTGCCATGATCTACATAGTTCTAGACAAAGCTCACCCTTTCAGGCAAAATGCCCACATCCAACAATTAGGTTGATCTGATGGCAAAAATATGGGCCTTACACGATCCAAACCTCAACCTCTTAGGCAATAGAGGGCAGGAATGCTATGGGACGACTACATTGAAGCAAATTGGTCAAAAATCATCCGAGCAAGCGGCTCAGAAACAACGAACAGAGGAGTTACAATAAGTGGATTTTCGCAAAATTAAGAAGTTAATCGAATTGCTCAAAGACAACGTTGTCGCAGAAATTGAAATCAAAGAAGGTGAAGAATCCGTACGGATTGTCAAAAGCCAACCGCCATCCACTGTCACCACTCATACAGTAGCTCCTCCTCAGCCCCAACAAATATTTCATGCGCCACCACCACTACAAGCAGAAGCTGCCGCTGTTGATACGGAAACCATCAATGGCCATGTGGTACAGTCCCCCATGGTCGGAACCGCATATCTTGCGGCTTCTCCAGATGTAGAGAATTATGTCAAAATCGGTCAAGACATTTCGGTGGGAGACGTTCTGTGCCTTGTTGAAGCCATGAAAATGTTTAATCAAATTGAGTCCGACAAAAGTGGTACTGTCAAAGCTTGCCTCGTTGAAAATGGTCAACCGGTTGAATTTGATCAACCTTTATTTATTATTGAATAAACACCTTGGGGATCTAGCATGTTTGAAAAAATTGTTATCGCCAACCGCGGCGAAATTGCCCTACGAATATTACGGGCATGTAAAGAATTAGGCATCAAAACCGTAGCAGTCCATTCCACTGCCGATCACGATTTAATGCATGTCAAGCTCGCCGATGAAACCGTATGTATCGGTAATGGGCCTGCTACCGAAAGCTATTTAAAAATTCCTGCTATCATCAGTGCTGCTGAAATAACCGATGCCCAAGCCATTCATCCAGGCTATGGGTTTCTAGCAGAAAATGCAGACTTTGCTGAGCAAATTGAAAAAAGTGGATTCACTTTTATTGGCCCCACAGCAGACACCATCCGTCTCATGGGAAATAAAGTCTCTGCCATTGCAGCCATGCAAAAAGCAGGGGTTCCCTGCGTACCAGGCTCTAATGGAAATCTCGGAGACAATGACCAAGAAAATATGGCTTTAGCAAAAAAAATTAGCTATCCCATCATCATCAAAGCAGCCTCCGGTGGCGGCGGACGCGGAATGCGAGTGGTTCATGGTGAAGAAACATTGCTAAATGCCATTGGCCTTGCGCGCAAGGAAGCGAAAGTGAACTTCGGTGATGATAATATCTATATGGAAAAATTCCTACAAAACCCTCGTCATATTGAAGTACAAGTACTAGGCGATGGTCACGGTTACGCGATTCATCTTGGAGAGCGTGATTGCTCCATGCAACGTCGCCATCAAAAAGTCATTGAAGAAGCTCCGGCTCCTGGGATCACCGAAGCTCAACGCGAAGAAATTGGTGCTTGCTGTGTCAACGCCTGTGAAAACATGCATTATCGAGGCGCTGGAACCTTTGAGTTTTTGTACGAAGATGGCCATTTTTATTTTATTGAAATGAATACCCGGATCCAGGTAGAACATCCTGTGACTGAGTTAATTACCGGAGTTGATCTCATCAAAGAACAAATTCGTGTGGCCGCAGGGGAACCTTTGACGATAAAACAAGAGGATATCGTCATCCGTGGTCATGCCATTGAGTGCCGAATTAACGCTGAAGATCCTGTGACATTTATGCCTTCTCCAGGCCGAATCAATTACCTTCATTGCCCTGGGGGGCCGGGTATTCGAATGGATTCTCATATATATAGTGGTTATACCGTACCACCTTATTACGATTCCATGGTGGGTAAAATCATAGCTTACGGCAATAGCCGAAAAAGCGCTTTAGCACGCATGCTAGGCGCTTTGGATGAAACCGTAATTGATGGCATTAAAACGAACATTCCTTTACATCAAGACATTATTAAAGATGCCAATTTTGCAGCTGGTGGAACCAACATTCACTATCTAGAAAAGAAATTGGAAAAAAATTAACTGACTAACACCTCAAAAGAATAGATTCCTTTGAGGTGTTTTTTCCAAAAAATAACAATTGAATGTTAATCTTGAATAAATCAATTAAAGCCATAATTGACAGGCTGTTTTTCTGCTTCAGGTTTTTTTACGATATCATCCAGCCACTGTAACAATTCTTTTCTCTCTATAGAATGCTTCTTCTTTGTACGGCGAGTAATTTTCCTATCAAAAAGGCTTTCACATTGTTCATGTTCTTCTGAAGATAGCCTACCTTGTTTCTCTGAGATAATCTGCTTAGCTCGTTCAATAACCGCCCTAGCAATCACTTCGCTATCGTTGGTTTCCCTGTAACCTAGCTCATCAAAATGATTCAATGTCCAGAGCTTCCTGCATCTAAGCAAAGAAAAAAAAGACTCAGCAGCAGAACAGCCCTTTTCTGCTCCCTGGTTACCTTTTCCAATACCAATGGCATCAAAGAGCGCCACTAAATGATGAATATGTTGCACCGAGTTAATTGGTTCGATTAACACCTGTGCAATTGCCTCATGATTTTTTTCATCATGAAATTTCAATTCGTGGCGTAAATCGCATAACTGGTATAGATTAGCAACAAAATTGAGATCCGACCGCTTTAACAACTCAGCGATGATAGATTGATGACATTCCTCACGGTTCCCTACAAACTTCGAATATTCTACGGCTTGCTGAAAAAGAAAATCATTATTAACATCCAGCTCTTTCCTTTCTAGCAACATTTTAAGGATCTCAACATACCCTGCAAAAACGGCTATCTGGAGCGGTGAGATACCACTAAGGTTCTCATTAACTTGAGTATTCGGATCCTTGAGTAAGACCTCCACCCTCTCTTTATCATTTTTTTTGCAAGCTTCACATAACGCGTCATAGTTTTCATTTCCTGGCATTTCCTGGCATTTCCTGGCATTTCCTATCCTCTTTTTGACTATTTGTTCTTTTCGATTATGTGGGCTTTGTAACTTTAGCAATCTCTCACCCAGTAGAGCACATTATAATAAAACTATCCAGCATGTCAAATTTAAGTGCGGACACAGAATCATTTAGAATGGGGATGAGATTGAAATTCAATTAACTTATTGATAAATATAAATTTAATTATTAAATCAATAAAAGAACCGGTTCTTTTATTGATTTGCACCACAAAAGAACCGGTTCTTTTTTATATTTTAAGGTAAAACAACCCATACTTTTATTGACTTCATAGACAAGGATCGTCTAAACTTATTAGCAATAAGACTTTGAGATAACCCGATGCGTCGTACTATGCTAAAACATCTAGCAAATTGGCTAGAGCAACCCAATCGTAAACCACTCATTATTCGTGGAGCAAGGCAAGTAGGCAAGACTTGGCTCGCTCGCCGTCTGGCCGAAGCCCATAAAAGACAACTCATTGAGCTTAATTTTGAAAAACAATCAACTCTTGCTAGTCTATTCATCAGTAATGATATCAATGAAATCTTGCTCAATCTGCAATCTCATTTCGGACAGCCTATTGATCCTAAGCAATCCCTACTATTTCTTGATGAAATCCAAGCATGCCCTGAAATGCTAGCTAAATTGCGTTGGTTTGCTGAAGATCTACCAGAGTTACCCGTCATTGCTGCGGGATCATTATTAGAATTTACCCTAACAGATCACACATTCAGCATGCCTGTAGGTAGGATCAATTACATCCATTTAGAACCTTTATCTTTTCAAGAATTTTTATTAGCCCATGACCGCACTCAGTTAGTTGAATATCTAGAAAATTTTCAACTAACCATGGAAATACCAGCCGCTATTCACCAACAATTAATGACATTATTTAAAGAATACCTTATCGTAGGTGGCATGCCCGATGCGGTAAGCCATTGGGTAAAAAACAAATCCTTACTGCAAATCAATCAAATACACCACGATCTTCTGGCTACTTACCAAGATGATTTTGCAAAATACTCGGGAAAAATCACTCACGAAGCCTTAGAAAAAATTGTGATGAAAACGCCAACGTTATTGTCAAAAAAATTTTCCTACGCAAACATTGATTCAATTTTTTCCTCCACTACTTTGAAAAAAGCGTTAGATTTATTAGTTAAAGCAAAGATTTGTTATCCTGTCCGATGCGTTAGTGGTAATGGAATACCTCTTAGTGCCGAAATAAAAGAAAAATTTTTCAAAATGACCTTGCTCGATGTCGGGTTAACTTCTGCATTGTTAAAATTGAAGCTCAGCTCATTCTCTTTGATAGATGACTTAAATTTGGTTAACCAGGGAGGCGTTACCGAACAAGTAGTCGGCCAATTACTGCGAACATTAGAACCACCTTTCATCGCGCCAGAACTCTACTACTGGACACGCACGACAAAGGGTGCAGAGTCTGAAGTGGATTATCTGATTTCCAATCAAAATCAAGTCATCCCCATAGAAGTCAAATCAGGCAGTACTGGTACCCTAAAATCCCTTCACTATTTCATGGCAAAAAAACATTATCCTTTAGCTGTTCGAATTAACGGTGATAAAACCTCTGTCACTCATATCAACGCAAAAACACAAACGGCCGAAATTGCAAACTACCAACTTATTTCTATTCCATTTTACTTAACTGAACAACTATATCGCCTCATTGAGGCTCAATCATCTTAATCAAGCACTAGACAGAAGAAATGCTAAGCACTCAGAGAAGGTGTATCTATCTGAGTGCCGCTGAGGAAATTCCAATTAAGATTTATTTGATCAGCCATATCATGGGCAGAAAATCCCTTGGTATTCTTCAATGCTGGATCTGCGCCATTCTCAACTAAAATTTTAGCCAATTCTGCATTAGCTGTTAAGACAGCATAAATTAGCGCTGAACAACAAGGTATTTCTATAGTATGATTATAGAGAGAGGAATCCTCTAGCTCCTGACGAACATCTAACATACTACTAACGTTAGAAATATTTACTTTTAATTCTGAAGAGCTCACTTCATAGCTACAATCTGTGTTAATAGACTCCTTTATCTTTTCATCTTTTTGTAGTAAATACTCTATAATTTCTAAGCTATTATTACGTGCAGAATATTTAATAGAATCTCTAAAAAGGCTCTTACGATCACCGTGCCAATAAGCTAACACCTTCTTTTCAGGAATTTTTTGCAGTGTTGGAGAAAGATCACTAAAAGAAATAGAAATATCTTCCTGCAAACTTGCTATTTGTGAATACAACTTAACAGAAATCACCTGCTCTACATCAAAAATTTTATCGATAAGATTCCACTTAACATCCACCTCTAATATCAACCAACCAAGCTCTTCCGGCTTATCATCTCCTAATATTGTCGAAGACTTCGCATAACGGTTGTACCGATTCTCCATAGCCGCTTCTGTAAAAGCAATATAGGGAAAAGTAACATTGGGCCCCTCCAATTGACAATTTAATATCGCTTGCTTTATATCTTTAGTCTCTATAGTGTTTTTTTCCTCCCACATGCCAAAAAGAGTTCGGGACAGAGAGACTCCCAACTTACCCTCTGAAACATCCCGTTTTGCTTGCTCCCATGAATAGCTTTTATTTTTCGTAGTAGCAATTTCGTCCACTTGAACATATATTTTCATTACTCACCCCGGATAAATCATTTACGACATTAAACTCTGACATATCTATCAATACTTAGCCAATCCGTTACATTTGACACTCTCACCAACGTAAACGAGGTGTCTTAAAATGCAAGGGCAACCCAAGGAATAAAACCAACTTCCTACTCAAAATTTTTATACGAAAAATATCTTATCTTAGCATCTAATATATTTTAATGTTTGTAATATTTGAGCTGATTTTTCATCCAAACCATCAGGTGATAATTCCTCACGTTTACGCTTTCTTAATAAGCTAGCTATTTTTTCTTGTGCTTCCATGTGTTTTTTTTGCTGTTCTACGAGTTTCCTTTGCAATAACAACATTTGTTGTCCTAAGCTATTGTTTACAGAATTCCTCTCAAGGTCATTAACATTTCTATCAAAAAAAACACCTTGAGATACCGTATTAGATCTATCATGTATCATCGGCAAATGAACTGGATCTTGTTCTAGACTGATGGAAGCACTTAGAGCGAAACTGTTCTGAGGTACTGTACCGGCGTTGAAGTTTATTGGCGGCATACAGATAAAAGGTAATTCTACAGAATCTTTATGCTGATTTTTTATATTTTTAATCTTAAAATTATAAATATTAGCACCGCTTCCAAAAAACTGAATTTTCTTTTCTAATAAGCCTGCTTTCTCCTTAATCCCGTTGAACACCACCTCTGCGGCTTCTTTAGAAAGATGATTAAGCCCGAGCACATACCCCTTAAATGCCTCTATCTTTCTCATCACCACTTCTATGGCTTCTTTAGAAAGATGATTAAGCCCAAGTCCAAGCCCCCTAAAATTTCCTATTTGTTCCATCACTTTTTGGGTATTCTTTACGTCCAATTCATCTAGAATTAAAATGTTATCATTTGGATTGGCGATTAACTCAAGTTGACCTTCAATGTTCTCATTATTAATTTGCATGGTTTACCTCCTTTATTTATTTGATGTATTTCCAGTTATTGAGGCCACTCAAGGTATCGCAATAATAGACGAGTTTAATGTCCTATTATCAACCAGTTGTAAGCATTAACGTTTTACGAAGAAACGCATTGTATACCAAATAACGTACAGAAACAGAATGCTAACACTATTTATTAGCACTATCAATAGCACTTGCGAGTTCCTACAACTCTCGCCCACTCACCCTCTATTTTGACTTGAAAATCTTTAAAGTAAGTTTGATATTTATGAATAATTAAATCCACTTGATGCTCTAAAATTCCTGATAATATAATTTTATGTTGGCAACGCTCCGCTAATTGTTCTGCAAGGATTAATAATGGGTTTGCAAGGATGTTAGCTATTACCAGATCATATTTTTTGTTATTGATGAGCTTTTCTTGCAATAAAAATTTATCTTCTAAGATGTTGTTTAACTGACCATTATGCCGAGAGGCTTCTAGGGCTTGTTCGCTAATATCAACACCCAATGCGGTTTTTGCGCCAAGTTTTAAGGCAGCAATCGCTAAAATACCAGAACCACAACCGTAGTCCAGTATATCTATATCTTGCGGGGGGTTTTCAGCAAGCCAATGCAAACACAGGGAAGTCGTTTCATGGGAACCTGTACCAAAAGCCAAGCCTGGATCCAATAAGACATGATTCTCCATGGAAGGTTCTACTTTACACCAACTAGGTACCACCCAAAGCGAGTTTCCAAAATGTAAAGGCTTATAATAATCCATCCAACTTTTTTCCCAATCCTCATCGGCCAATTCCGTGATGCTATACTCAGGCATGCCACCCAGTGGATATGCCTGAAGCAGGCCTTCTAATAGCGATTCATGATTTATCTTTCCATCAAATAAGCCATTCACTATTGTCGCTTGCCACAACGGTTGGTTATCATCCGGCTCAAAAATCGGCTCATCGCCTGCATCCTTGAGAGTGATCGCCAGGGCGCCAAGCGCGGTAAGGTATTCACTCAATACATTTGCATGGGTGCCTGTGGTAACAAAGGAAATTTGCTTATAACTCATTAAATTACACCCCGTTGAAAACTAAGAAAAAATCCATCTGATTATGGTGAAAAATACTATACATAATACTGCCCCAACGGGAACCGTTATAACCCATGACATGAAAATTCCTCGGATCACACCCAAGTTTAACGCATGCAGTCCTCTAGCAAAACCTACTCCGAGAATCGCTCCCACCAGTGTCTGAGTTGTCGAAATAGGTAAGCCTGTTCCAGAAGCAACGACAACCGTAGTTGCCGTTGCAAGGGATGCAGCAAATCCCCGACTAGGAGTTAACTCAGTAATATGCGTGCCAATGGTAGCAATCACCTTGTGGCCATACATCGCAAGCCCTGTGACAAGTCCAACTGCACCAAAAAATAAAATCCAAATAGGAACCGCTGTATTGGCCATCACATCGCCTCCGGAATGCACCACACTGACAATAGCAGACAGAGGGCCAATGGCATTTGCGATATCGTTCGAGCCATGGGCAAAAGCCATCGCACAGGCTGTGAAAACCATGAGCATCGCAAAGGTTTTTTCCACATTTTCATGGACATGTTCTTTGTCAGTATGCTCATCAAAATTCATCCGCCCCAAAGCAAAAATACCATAAACCATTGCAAGTAAGCTGATGACAACAGACCAGAAAAAACTTTCAAGTAGCGTTAAATCCAAATGTAAATGACTCAGTCCCTTGGTAAAAGTTACCAAAGCCACCACAAAAACTGCTAAAAATATATAAATTGGAACATAGCGTTTAGCGCTTTTTACCGGATCAGGGCTATAAAAAATAAGGCGAATTTCACTTAAGAAAAGAAAATAACCTATGAGGCCCGCTATAATTGGCGTCACAATCCAACTGAGCACAATGTCAATGACCTCACCCCAGTGAACCGCATCAGCACCTAATTCTAACCAACCAAAGCCAATGATTGCACCCACAATGCTATGTGTCGTGGAAACAGGCCACCCAAAAAATGAAGCCACGAGTAGCCACACCCCCGCGGCTAACAGCGCTGAAAGCATACCATAGACCAATAATTCCGGCGCTCCAGCAAGAAGAGAAGGGTCAATAATCCCCCCGCGAATAGTGTCCGTCACCTGACCACCTACTAAAATGGCACCTGCAGACTCAAAAATAGCCGCCACAAAAATAGCTTGAGTGATGGTTAGCGCGCCAGAACCCACCGAAGTACCCATGGCATTGGCCACATCATTTGCACCAATTCCCCAAGCCATGAAAAAACCAAACAGGCAAGCGAGCAACAAAAACAACTGAGCATGTTCCATAAATACCTACAATAAACATAAAATATACAATTTAAATCAACAGGTTAATAGGTTTGTATAAAAAACGTATGACATCCTACAATACCTGTTTTTCAATAGGCCCACCTCGGGCTTGGAGCATTATAACAAACTTTAGATTAAAACTAGAGCATAATTGATTAATTATGTAACATTTGATGAATAAATAATACTCAATATTTTAGCCCAAATTGTTTACAATCGATTTTAAATTCAGATATAATTGCAGCTTGTATGTTTTGGAGCCAATGTTATAATGCAATCAGTGCTGTTCAGGATTAGTCCATGCACTGTGGGGGTTCAACAGATATTGTGCTGGGTTACCAACACCATATTTGATGAAGGGATTCACGCTAGAACAGGGATACCCAAGAAATTAGATCTAGCGTAAGACGGATGTTTGGTCGTGACCAACACCTGTCGCCTTCCTCTACATACAAGTTTGGAACTTATTTTTTAGCAACAGTTTTATTTGATGGTGCACCTTCGGGAAGCCATTTAGAGCGCCACTATTTAGGTTATGCCTAACTAATGGCAGAAATACCGACAAATTAAGAGAGGGTAAGTAAACATGAGTGATACTGCTATCTACGAGAACCATGTCAGCGTTACAGAAAGCGTTGCTAATCCAGTAGAGACAAATACACCAAGCACACAACAAGATCAGTCTTTAAGTGGCTGCGTTGGCCAAGCGCTTGATAAATATTTTTCCCAACTAGGTGGTGAATTGCCTTCAAATCTGTACGATATGGTTTTAGAGCAAATTGAATTACCATTATTGCGTAAAGTAATGGATTTAACCGCTAGCAACCAGTCTCGTGCTGCTAAAATTCTAGGGTTAAGCCGCGGAACACTCCGTAAAAAACTTAAAATTTACGGTTTACTATAAATTTAGGCGCAAAATTTGTTATAATGACGGCTCATTTTTTATCTTAAAGCTATAGGAAAACAAATGGCCGTCGAATACAAAGTCAAGCGCGCTTTAATTAGCGTTTCGAATAAAGCACGGATTGTTGAGTTTGCTAAAGTATTAGCTGACAAGGATGTCGAAATACTTTCCACAGGTGGCACAGCAAGCCTCTTAACCAAAAATGATGTCCCTACGAGAGAAGTCTCAGACATCACAGGCTTTCCGGAAATTATGGGTGGTCGGGTTAAGACGTTGCATCCGATGATCCACGGGGCTATTTTACGTCGCCCACAGATTGATGATGTCGTACTTCAAGAACATAATATTACGCCTATCGATTTAGTCGTTGTTAACCTCTATCCTTTTCAAGAGGTTATTAATAACCCAGATACCAGCCTTGAAACCGCCATTGAAAATATTGATATTGGTGGCCCCACAATGCTTCGAGCTGCGGCAAAAAACCACAATGCGGTGACAGTTATCGTCGATCCTGACGATTACCCAATTGTATTGGAGGAATTAAACACCAGCGGCACTTTATCAAAAGCAACTCGCTTTACGCTCGCTCAAAAAGCTTTTGCTCACACGGCTCAATACGACACAGCCATTGCAAATTATTTCAAAATGCAACAATCAGAAACTGCGAGCAAGTTTCCCAAAGATCTACATTTATGTTATGAATTACAGCAAACACTACGTTACGGCGAAAATCCTCACCAAAAAGCTGGATTTTATAAAGAACCAGGGGCTTCCACAGGAACCGTTACCGCAGGAAAACAATTACAAGGTAAAGAGTTGTCTTACAACAATATTGCGGACAGCGATGCCGCATTGGAATGTGTCAAGCAATTTCGTGAACAACATGCCTGTGTTATCGTCAAGCATGCAAATCCTTGTGGCGTTGCCATTGCAAATCACCAACTAGAATCCTATCAGCAAGCTTTTGCAACAGATACTACATCAGCTTTCGGTGGAATTATTGCATTTAATAAAACCCTCAATGCTGAAACTGCAAAGCAAATTATTGAACAGCAATTTGTAGAAGTCATATTAGCGCCTAGAGTAGAACCAGAAGCACTCACTACCTTGCAAGCAAAGCCCAATATTAGAGTATTGGAAGTAGGTGATTTCAGTCAAGGTATTCCAAGCACCATCGATCTGAAAAAGGTCAGTGGTGGTTTACTCATTCAAGACAGTGATAATCACGCCCTTGAATTGCAAGATTGTAAGGTTGTCACAAAAAGAGAACCCTCTCCAGCAGAATTACAAGATTGCCTCTTTGCCTGGAAAGTCGCAAAATTTGTCAAATCAAATGCCATCGTTTATACCAAAAATGGCGCGACGATTGGCGTAGGAGCAGGACAAATGAGTCGCGTGTATTCTGCTCGCATTGCCGAAATCAAAGCAACCGATGCGGATCTCGTCGTAGAAGGATCGGTCATGGCATCCGATGCTTTTTT
>JAJFKH010000109.1 GCA_021773305.1 Gammaproteobacteria bacterium
GCCAATTACCAAACGTGCGTCTTTTGCAGGACGGCCATGTGTTGATGATAGATTCTGATAATAACCACTCGCTAACTCATCCCAAGGAATGCATTGACTCAGCTTTACCCAGCGGTTGTTTGAATCAAGTTTTACTTCAAAAGGTGTCTTGAAACCTTCTAGGGTGAGTTGTTTTTGACTTTTGTAGGTGATCATGTGCAAGCTTTTTGATGGCAAATGGTTGTTTTACTTGCATTATTGTACCACAAAAAGACAAATAAGTGCTAATAATCAATGGGTTGATTTTTTTAAGTGGACTCTACTTACCCAGCTATAGTAGCTCATTAACATTCTCTGGTGGCCGACAAATTCTTGCTTGATCACCGCGCACAACAATCGGTCGTTGAATCAAGTCAGGGTGATCTACCATAATCTTAATTAACTCGTCATCCGACACCCCACCCAGATCTCGCGCTAATGGTTCATCTTGACGCAAAATATCTCGCAGCGTTAAGTTTAGCTTACTAATAAGTTCACGCAATTTTTCTTCGGTTAAAGGCGTTTCATAATAATTTACCGACTCGAAATCCACACCACTATCCTGAAGTATCGCTAATGTTGCCCTACACTTACTACACGTAGGCTTTTGGAAAATAGTTAACTTCTCACTCATCTTCTAAATTCCACATTCCGTTGAAATTGCTTGGTGAGCAGCTGATGAACCACTTAAACCAAATGTATCGGTCGTCTTAGTGCCTCTTGAAGAAACACCCTTCACAACAATACTACTACCTCGACGAACAGCATCAGCTATTTTAGCGTCCGTCGCATCATCGGTTGCCCATGCTGAATCTTTTTGTGTAAATAGCGTAAAGTTCTGGCCACCAATTCTCATGCTGACTTCGCTACCCGCCTCATAATTATAGCCTGAAATATAACTAAACACATCCCGACTATTCTCCGCAGGTCGGTGTGTAATCAAAGCAAAAACATCACCACGCTGCGTATAATCGCCTTCTTCCTTTTTAGGTAGGCTTACCATGTAACACACTTTATTACCGCCTTCCGTAAACACATAGGAAGTCCAGTCACCATGATCACCAATCCTTGTTGGCTCGGAGGCCTGAGCAAATGTGCTGACTGATAAAGCAACACTGAAAAAAAATAGTTTCTTGAATGTTAGTCTCATCTTTAAAACACCTTGAGAAGTATAAGAAATAAAATCTACGGCTACCGCTTGATGGTAATTAACAGCTGCTTTTAACAGCCTTCCATTTTATAAATGAAGTAACCATCTTTATTAATGGCATCCGTCACATTATCTGGCGCACTTTGGCTATGACAAAAACTGCACTCTTTGCTCGTAATAGTCGCTTCACCCTCACCAATCGATTCTAACCATTCCTTGGCGTATTCAACCGCCTTCTGGTCATCTTTAACTGCAGTAAAGACATCAAAATGCATCGTGTGCCCGTCTTTAGCTTTAACATAGGTATCATAAACATGAATCTGCATATCTTTTCTATTCCTTCTAAAACGAATATTAAATTAAGTAGAATGACCAATCATTAGTTACAGTTTTTTATTATACTGTTTTTCTTCGTGCCACAATGACACCATCTCGCGTTGGGTTAAGAAAAGTATCAAACGCCGGATCATTAAAAATAAGTTGGTTATGCTCGGCAATCGCCTCTGTCCACCCGGGTACAACATCAACAAAATCATCAACTGCTACACGACCATGCCACAAGACATTATCCGCAATATAAAGCCCACCAGGGCGAATTCGGTCTTTGGCCATTTGCCATACAGCTGGATAATCCCCCTTATCAACATCATTGTAGCAAATATCAAACATCTCGTTTGTTTGCTTGAAAATTTCTTGCGCTATACCCACATGGAACTCAACGTTACCCCATAATTTAGCAGACGATAAATATTGCTCAGCTTTATCTTTATTGAGCGAATCACCATCAGTACAGACAACACGTCCATCCTGCCCGACCACCTTAGCAAACCAATAGGCTGAATAGCCGTAGCCACTACCAAACTCAAAAACTTGCTTAGCATTAACCATTTTGGCTAAGTTCTCTATAAAAACTCCGACTAAGCGCCCAATAATAGGAAAATTATGTTGCTTAGCTAATGCTTCCATCTCAACTAAAACCGGATGGTCCGTATGCCTTACTAAGCCACGCATATAATTTTCAATGGCAGGGTCGACTGGCGCTATAACCGTAGGATTTATTGTCGTTGGGGATTGTATTTTAGTCATTAACCTTCTCCTAAAAACAAGAATTCAAACACGGCGTATTAGCATTCAACCAATTTTGCATCAATTGGCAGAGATATTAACATTAGCGTGGATCTTATTTTCTTGGTTTTCACGTTGCCAAAAAATCATAATAGCCGTGATTACAAGTAATAGGATTGGAATTCTATTATAAAGAATAAAACTATCAGTTAACCCTGCCAGGAATATATAACAAACTAAAGTTGCACCAAGAATAGGCAATTGATGCACTTTAAATGATCGGTACCAGCTCCACAAAAGAAAAGATAAAACCAGAATCCCAAGTAAACCAAGGTGCATACCTATTTCGATCCAATCATTATGATAATGTGAGGTTCTTTGGAATGCAGGCAGCTCTTTATATACGCCACCTTTATACGTCACGATAGTATTTTCAAAATAGCTAACCGGCATACCCGTACCATGCCCAAGCCAAGGTTTCTTAGCAATGCCATCAATACCAACATCCCATATAGCAATTCGATAACCCACGCTGGAACTATAATTTCCTTGCTGCAACAATTCAATATCATGCTTAACCTGAATAACTCTCTCTTGGAAAACCGCGCTATTAAATGCAAAAAAAGCGATCACAATCATTAATGATGCTAAAACAACTGCAATTCTTTTAACTTCTACTCGATATAGCAAAAAAACCAATAATGTTAGTGTGCAAAGTGTGGCTAAAATTAAGCCTCTTGCATTTTGATTAAATTGGACAAAAAATAATGCAAGGGCAAGCATGAAAAATAATATCTTTAACGTCTTCGCTTGAACCGTAAATGCCAAATAAGTCGCCAATATAACGCCAATACCCAGCATCGCTGAGAAATTCAGATAAGACATCCCAAAGATTGAAACACCCTGCTGATCTAGTATAACCCACTGATATACACCAATGAATAAGACACTAAAATAGCCTGCTAGTAGCGCACCAATTACCCACGGCAAACGCGCTTTATTTAAAAGTGAAAAGAAAGGAATAAATGTCAGAAGAATAAAATATTTTTTCCATTTCATACGCCCGCCATCAGGATAATCACTCCAAAGCAGCCCAAGTAATAATGCAACACATAACACCAAGATCGCTTGCACAAGTGGCTCTTTAATAACTTGTCCGAATCTTTTCAATCCGCCATCAATAATCCAAGCTAACGTAAGGGCAGGAATAGCTATTTGATTCAACCCGTGCCGCCATAGCACTAAGCAAAAAAATACCAGCGCAAATCTAATTAATATCTCACGCCAAGTAAAATTATTGAGCATAAATCCTTAACGCATGGTTAAACAGTTAGTTGATCATTGCGCCTAGTCGTCATCACAATATAGTTCAAATAAAGTTTCCATAATCTTGGCTGCTTTCATACTCTCAAGACTATAAAAAATATACTTTCCCTTACGCTCAGTTTTCACTAACTTTTCTTCACGCAACACCGTTAATTGCTGTGATAGTGTTGGCTG
>JAJFKH010000110.1 GCA_021773305.1 Gammaproteobacteria bacterium
TTGATCAACAGTTTTTTGAATTTTTTATTCTTGATTAAGTGTTTAATTAACCCTATGTGGGCTTTTTCAATATCGAGTGGATTGATTCGTTCCAATACCCGTGCTAAGGTATCCGCATGAGGGATCGTTTCGAGATCAGGAAATAATTTTTTCAAATTTGAGAAAATAACGGGCGCGGTTAGTTCACGATTCATTTCACGCCGAGATTGAAGCCGAAAGATAAACGAAAATAATCCAAACACCAATAGCGTTGTTATTTTATGTTCGATACTCTTCGGGCGTCGAGGATCGTTGATGTGAGAAAATTGTTTGAGTAGAGAAGGTAGTAAGCTGCGCCACGCTTTGATTTGCTCGGCTAACACCATGGCTCGTTGCACTTGAACTTCTTCTACGGTTTTTTCATGGCATTTGCGGTTGTGAGCCTGAGTGCGAGGCATTATCGTTGATCCCGTGGCCTTAACGGCTTTTCGACGCTCCGCTTGGCCTTGAGTGATTTTATTTTTTAGCGCGATCCGAGCGTCATCTCCTAGCATCGGAGCTTGCCATTTGGGTGTCGATTGAGACGGTGTTGGGGGAGGCGTCGGCTCCGCTGTTTTCTCCTTTTCTAAATCACCAAAATTGATCACAAAGGTATCCACTTCGACCCACGTACTCGCATTCGGATCAATATGAGGTCCGGCCGCCATCCCGGTCAAAAAGGACCAAATCTCTGATTAAATAGATATGTTAGCGTTTTCTGCATTTTTTTTTGGCTCCGAGTTGTTTAGTTTATACTCAATATCTGCTGGGATTTTCTTCATGTCTAATGAGAAGGTGCCGAATCTGTTAAGGTGTTCAGTCCAGTAAGGGGATAAATGACTTAATATTTCATCTGAAATTTCTACCCTCTTAGTTATGAGTCGATTAATAGCTTTAGTTTGGTGAACTACATTATGAAAGATTACCATATTAGCTACGAGTTGATTATATTTTATAATTTTGCGTTGGTTACATTCCATATTATCAGCAATAATTCCCCCGCCACCAAAAGCAACCCAATTTTTAAATTCATTAAATTCTTCGCTTTTACAGGTACCGGCTTGGATCATCCTTTGGGTTTCTATATCATCAATATATTTCAATAAAAATAAAGTTCTTTGTACTCGACCTAATTCTCTAAAAGCATAATAAAGTTTATTTTTCCTACTTTTCGAGCAAAGCTTTCTCAATATTGTCGATGCCTTAATCTTACCTGATTGAATTGATATTGCGATCCGCAACATGTCATAATAGTATTTTTCAATTGTCTCCCAGTCTATTTCTTTATCTGTAAATAAATTGTTAATATTTGTGTAGCATTCTTTTTTTGAAGCTTTATAGAAATAAAGATTCTTGAAATTTTTAATTCTTGGCATGACATCAATTGAAAAAAAACTTGATAATCCAAAAAGAACTTCGCTCTGAGCCCATGAGTCACCATATATTTTTGTTGGTTTTATATCTGAGTCATTTTCAACAATGAAGTCAAGCAGGTAAACAGCCTCATGAGCAGCACAGGAAATAAGGTTAGAGAACAAAGCAATATATTTATCAGATACATGATAATATCCAACACCTCCATATTTTCCATAGCGAATGTGATGTGCTGCTAATAAATTCTGAGTATACATATCCCAGAAAGTACCATCAACTGATGCAGAGCTTCCATCGCCCCACTGTTCTGGCAATGTAAATAAGTTGTAAGAATTTATTAAGCTATAAATTGTTTTATCAATTTTTTGCTCAGTAACATGATGATTAAATAACCATGCTATTTGCTTTCTCGTATATTTTTGCAAACAACGTTCTCCTTGTGTCGGACCTATATTACAACCATATGCAAATGTTGTACTTATAAATCTCGGGGGATAATCTTTTATTTTTAATTCATAACCAGAAAGTGGTTTAAAGAATCGACTGATGTTTAGCCAATTTTCAACATCAGTAATAACATCTACAATATTGCTAACTGGCATTTCAGCCATAATCAAAGCTCTAATTTTTTCTAAATCGCCAGGCATTTCTTTAGATTGTAATTTTTTGAGTATGGGTTTATTATTTTCAATAGTTAAGTATGGGTTGTTTGGGTAGTTTTCATCAACAGATTTTGCCTTAAGTTCGAGACGTTTTTTAAATAGCTCGCCAAATATAGCTGGAGTGCTTGGAAGCTCGAGATGATTGCAAAAATTTTCTAAATCACAGTGAAATTGATCCCAGGAAACCAAATGTTTGTTTGGATTATCAAAGTAGGATGCTCCTTCGACATAAGCATCAGCACAGCTTAAATCAGTTGTTAGAGCAGATAGAACACCTAGCTCATAGTATTTCTTATGGATTTTTGTTACTACTTCTCCTTTATTTTTCCCTGTTGCTTTATAATGCCATTTTTCTTTAAGCACACTCAACTCAACAGGAACGGTCTTCTCACCATCAATATCTAACCATTCTTTGCGTGAACATCTGTGGGCTTTTATGAAAGCCAGCGATCGTTCAATACTTTTATCAGAGGTTGATGATTTTATAGATAATACATCTAGAATTTTATAAATTAAACAGCGCTTATTTGAAAAAGGCTTTAACATGAAATCATAGTAGTTATTATCCTTATACCTTAAGTGAATTTTACACTGTTCAATAGTTGTATCGAGTTTCTTATCTACACTCCCTTCAATCGCGGTTATTTTTTCATGTTCTGTTTTGTGATTTTTTAATCCCATTAACATATCGTATAGCAAACAAACCAAATTATCTGTATCTAGTGCAGATTTCAGTCGATAGTTTTCAAGTTTATTTTTTGCATTTCTATGGAATTTTTTATTCCATTTTATTAATACGGAAACTAGATCATCAATAGCTTTAGTCGTCTTAGTGTCAATCAAAACAATCATCAAAGCATATCTCTTAACTGCCGACATTTTTTTCATCATAGCGGAATCTGCAGCCATCGCTTCATTTTCTATATTTTCGATTCTTAAAGGAGATATTAAATTAATATCCACATTAAATTCATTACGTAATTCGTGTAGTTCAGCAAGTTGCATCATAAATTGATTAACTTTCTTAACCGTTGGTTTTTCCAGAGGCTTTTTTAACTGCATCCAAGATGAGAGTGATTTAAGATCATTGTTGTTAGGAGTTGAAATTAACAACTTATCTAATTTGTTTTTTTCATGCTGAGACAAGTTGGTTACTAAATTACTATAGTAACTATAATTTGTTATTTTTCTAGCAGCCCGAGCCAAACGAAGTAATCTCAAAAAGCTTGGCAACTCAAATTTTGATTTAATAAGATCTTCTAAGATATGATTTATTATATCGGCCAAATTTTCCTTATACTCTGAAGATAATAAAGCACTTTTTTTCATACATTGTTTTCGTTCATTTTTATTTTTGTTGATTTGTAAAAAATCCCGAACTTTATCTATGTGATTCTTTCGAGTCGAGTTTGAATAGTCTGATAGATCAAATTTGCAATTTAAAGCCAAACCTTTGGCAATATTCAATACAATAGCATTATTAATCTTTTGAGGTTGAATCATTCTACCTAGATATTGGAAGCATTTTAGTAGTACTGCAAGACCAAGCTTGGAAGTTTCCTTTGTTTTTTTCGTATTGGTGTTGACAAAGTTAATCTCGTTTTCAGTTAAAGTGAAAATTTCTATCATCTCTTTATGACTAAGATTCGGTTTTATTCGGGGATAAGCTGTTTCATGGATTGCTGTCATTGTTCAGATGGCCTCCTTTTTTTAATAAGCACGACATATTGTCATCTAAGAGAGGATAGACGATGATTGGTTTTTCAGCGATTAGTTCGAAATAAAGCCAAGAAATGAGAGAAAACAACTCAAACACTGGTAAAGAATTAGTCAGTTGCTTAGGATTTTAACAAACTGGAGTCTCTAATAATAGATTTGGTCCTTTTTGACCGGGATGGCGGCCGGACCTCAAGATCAATCGGGTAAGTAGCTGGGTCATTCTATGGCTTAATAAAGGCTTGAGCTGTATGCAGGGAAACTTGCACGTACAGTTCTTAGGAGAGGGAGTAGTAGTAATGTTGCTCCCTTATCCGACAAATAATAGAGCTTTTCTGAAGCAAAATAATCCGTTTTGAACAAAATCATAGACTTTCAAGTAAAATATTAAGTGTTCTGGATCTAAAATAGGATATTCGCATCACTGGTGCGTCATAGCTGCGTACTCGACAATGTTGCTCTCTTATCCGACTACGAACAACATAACATTAATGCTTTTATGCATTCAATTCTTTAAAGGAAGCTTTGAGTATTTTAACTGCTGAATAAAATAACACACTGGCGAGACATGCACCCACAATAATATCTGGCCATCGACTGAGTGTGAGTACTGTTAACCCTGCTGTTATCAATACAGAGACATTACCGATAATATCATTACGAGCGCATACCCAAGTGGAGTACATATTGATATCTTTATTTCTATGGTGTGTTAATAAATACAAACATAGGCCATTAAACAGTAAGCCGATAATACTAAATATTGTCATGAGGCCAGCTTTTGGCAATGTCTGTAAGTACAACAGTTTGTAGATAACTTCTATGTAAATAACCAAACTGAATACAGCAATAAGAATACCTTTAAGTAAAGCAGCTTTTGCAAGCCAGCGATCTCCACGAGTTGCAGCATATAAGCTGACGCCATAAGTAATTGCATCTCCTAGCATATCAAGTGAATCAGCAAGTAGTGAGCTGGAGTGCGCAATAATAGCTGCAGAAAATTGTGCGAAAAAGACAATGGTGTTGATCATCAATACCCAAACCAACACCCGTTTCTTTTCGAGAATTTCCGCATCAATTTTACAGCAATCACCCATTTTTTTTTCCAAAAAATAATTTATACAACACTGGTAGTAGGAAGAGTGTTAGCAAAGTCGATGAAAATAAACCGCCGACAACCACAGTTGCTAATGGTCTTTGGACTTCTGAGCCTATTCCTCGTGCCAATAACATCGGAAGCAGACCTAACGCAGCAATAGATGCTGTCATCAGCACGGGACGTAACCTAGATAGTGCACCCTCAAAGATCCCTTGATGTTTTTCCATGCCACCCTTGATATTTTGATTAATAGAGTTGACCATTACTACGCCATTCAACACAGCTATGCCAAAGAGTGCAATAAATCCTATTGAGCCCGGTACTGACAAATATTGTCCTGAAATATAAAGTGCAATGATTCCCCCAATGAGTGCTAAAGGAACATTAACCATAATCAACAATGCTTGACCCAGCGAATTAAAAGCGAGGTAGAGCAGTAGGAAGATCAACGCGAGTGATAGTGGAACAACAATCATGAGACGTGCTTGAGCACGTTCTTGATTCTTAAATTGTCCTCCATATACTACGGTATAGCCGCTTGGCAAGTTTGCCTTGGCATTAATTTTCTCCTTTATTTCGGCAACCACACTACCCATATCTCGCCCTTCAACATTGGTTTGTATGACAACACGTCTTTGAACATCATCACGGCGTATTTGTGGAGGGCCGGATTCAATCTTAACGCTAGCCACATCTCCTAGCTTAACCCAAGCCCCATTGGATGCTCGAAGCAATAAATCCCGGATTGTTTGAACACTATCTCGATATTCTTTTGCTAAGCGCACATAAATATCATATCGTTCATTGCCATCGATAACTTGTCCCGCAGATTTTCCGCCAATTTGATCAGATATTAGAGACATGACTTGCCCAACGGAAATGCCATAGCGCATCAATTCTTCACGATTAGGTTTAATCACGAGTTGTGCTTCGCCTGTAATTGCCTCCATTGCTACATCACGTGTACCTTCCACACTTTTAACGATGCTTTCAATTTCTTTGCCTTTAGCCGCGAGAACTTTCAAGTCAGGACCAAATAATTTAATAGCAAGTTGCGCTTTTACACCGGAAAGTAATTCATCAACGCGGGTAGCAATAGGTTGTGAAAAAGAAAATAATAAACCAGGATAGGTTGACATTTTCTTTTCCATAAGGCGTTGTAGTTGTTGCCGGTTATGTGCTGATGTCCAATCTTTAACAGGTTTAACACCGACTAGAAATTCTATATTAGAAACTGGTTCGGGATCGCCGCCTAACTCTGCACGACCTACGCGAGCGGAAACAGTCGTCACTTCGGGAAACGACATAATTTTTTTCTCAAGCTTTTGCGCAACTTTTAGTGAAGCATCTAAGTTGACCGAAGGGGCCAAAGTAACACGAATATTAAGTGTGCCTTCCTCTAATTCAGGGATGAATTCAGTACCCAAGAAGGGCGTAAGTGCTAAAGCAAGTATTAGCAATGCAACTGATCCTGCTATGATAGTTTTTGGCCGTTGTAGGGCTTTAGCCAAAGTTTTACGATAAAAAGCTTGTAGTGGTCGTAAGACAAAACTTTCTTTCTCTTTAACAGCATGCCGATAGAAATAGGTGGCTAAAGCTGGGATCACTATCATTGCAACCAATAGTGATGTGATCATTGCAAAGACTATACTTTGTGCCATTGGATGAAACAACTTGCCTTCAACACCTTGCAAACTGAATAATGGTGCAAATACGACGATTATAATCAACACTGCAAAAAATACAGGGCGGGCAACCTCCCTTGCTGCCTCTTGGATGCGCAGGGCCATGCTCTGGCGATCTTGATTCACGCCGTAAAGAGCAGGATGACTTAGGTGTTTGAAAATATTTTCCATCATCACCACTGATCCATCAACCAACATACCAATAGCAATTGCTAATCCGCCTAATGACATCAGATTTGCAGATATTCCCCATAGAGCCATGATCATTAGCGCCAAACCTATAGAAATTGGAACAGAGGCTAATACAAGCAAAGTGGCACGTAAATTCATCAAACATAACAATAGAACAATAAAGATAAGTACAAAGGCTTCAAGCAGTGCCTTAATAACAGTGTGAACAGCTTGATTAACTAAATCAGATTGATCGTAAACTGGAATAAGTGTGACTTCTTTGGGTAAAGCTTGCTGAATGAGGGGAATGCGTTTTTTGATGCTGTCAATGGTGGCTTTAGTATTGGCGCCCATACGCTTAAGAACAATGCCGGTGACAATCTCACCTAACGCTTTGGGTCTCCCTTGCTTATCGCGTATCGTCATAGTAACAGCACCTTGGCGAATTTCGCTACCATAATTAATTTTTGCGATATTGTGTACTCGAACAACTGTGCCATTTTCTTCTTTAATTGGCGTATTTGCGATCTCCTCTATGCCTTTTTTGCCAGATTGGATCCAACCAACACCACGGATAATAAGCTGCTCGTCTCCGCGGTCAAGATACCAGCCACCCGCATTACGGTTATTGTCTCCAATAGCATCGACTACGTCTTTAGCGGTAAGTTTATAAGCGAGAAGTTGAGAAGGATCAAGTTGAACTTGGTATTGACGAACTTTGCCGCCGAAAGAAAGAACATCCGTAATTCCATCAACAGGCAGTAACATGAGTTTTACTAGCCAATCATTGTAGCTACGCAACGTCATGGCATCGTACATTTTAGGTCTGTTCGTCCCTAAAATATATTGATATATTTGTCCTAATCCTGATGTATTGGGGCCTATTTCAGGCGTTCCAATTCCCTCAGGGATGTTTTCACGGGCGGCTTGTAAGCGCTGAAAAACTAACTGTCTTGCGAAGTAAATATTAACTCCGTCTTTAAAAACAACAGTGATAACAGATAACCCTGTTTTTGAAATAGAGCGAACCTCTTCAACATCTGGTAGCGCATACATCACTGCTTCAATGGGAAAAGTAATAAGTTGTTCCACTTCTTCAGAAGCCAAACCAGGTGCTTCTGTATTAACAGTTACTTGGACGTTGGTAACATCAGGGAAGGCATCTAAGTTTAATTTTGGTAGAATAAGTACGCTGCTAATGAGTGCGGAAACTAGCGCAATAACCACCAGTAATCGGTTTCTAACAGCAAAATCAATCGTCCACTTCAACATGTCTTAGGAGCCTCTTCACCTAGTGGTTATGTGTTTGAAAGCCAGTCTTTAATAATTCTGAATGTACCGCAAAGGCATTTTCAGTGACGACGTGAATGCCCGGTTTTACTCCCTCGATAATAGCTTGTTTATCAACGGTTTCAATAAGGTTAACTTCGACTTGTTTAAAATGATTGGATTTAACTTCAACATAAATTGCCCAGTCACCATCGGGAGTTTGTAAAACCGCAGATTCTGGAACAATGAGTACGGGCTTGGCATCGCCTATGGCAATGCGGCAATTAACAAACTGGCCAGGATGGAACATATCATTTTTATTGGGAATACTTATTTTGACAATTTGAGTGCGAGTTGCTTCT
Organism: Gammaproteobacteria bacterium; assembly: GCA_021773305.1. Classification (GTDB taxonomy): domain Bacteria; phylum Pseudomonadota; class Gammaproteobacteria; order UBA1113; family UBA1113; genus JAJFKH01. Next base: position 8,357 of record JAJFKH010000110.1, read on the forward strand.
TCTAGTTTGTGATAAATTTGTATCACTTTACCTCGAACCCAATGGTTAGGTTTACCTACGAGTGTGAGTGCTCCTTTTTTTATTAGCTGTACGTTTTCATTTGATAAACGAGCATCAACCCATAAAGAAGATTCATCAAGGATATGATAAAGAACATGGCCTGGCTCGACTCTTTCCCCTTCTGTTATGTTAGCATCATAGATAGTACCATTTTGTGGTGCGAGCAAAGTAAATTGGCCAGTGGCTTCAGCCGAATCTTTTTCTTTCAGGAAATCTTCGACCTGCGATCGACTCATGCCATACGCTATGAGTTTGGCAACGGCATGCCTGTAATTGATTTGTGCTGTTTGATAACGTTTAGCCCCAATTGCTTGTTTGCCAAGCTCTTCAACGCGTTGCCACTCATGGTAGGCGAGTAATAAATCACTCTGTGCTTTTGCCATCTCAACACTCGATAAGTCCACTAAAGGCTGACCTGTCTCGATATGATCACCTATATTAACTATGCGTTTCACAATTTGTGCTGCAATACGAGGAGTAACTTTAGAGGATTGATTAATGTTGGGGATCACTTCTCCAGGAGCGTGTATATACTTTGGTAAGCTTTGCAATCGTAAAATTGCTGTTTTGATCTCTGCTTCTTTTTGCGCGGCCGCATCAATTTCCACAACACCCGTTTGGTTATGATCGGCTTTGTCATCATTTACCTGTTGCTCCGTTTTTTTCTCATTATGCGAATTTTCTTGATGGTCATGTCCCGCGTTTGCAAATGTACATACGCTTATTAATAAAGATACAATAGAAATGCCGCATTTTAATCTCTTCATCAACTAGAACCCCCTGTTGTGAGATTGCGCACTGATACCTAACCAATGGTCCAAGTTACCAGATGCATCAAGCCATTGAAACCAAGCTTGCCACGTTTGACCTTGTAGCTCAGTACCTGCAATTTGGCTATCAATGCGCTGCTTAAGCTGTATTAAATAATCAGTCGTATTTATTTCTCCGGCATCCCAGAGTTTGTCGAGTAGTTTAATGCCGCCATTTAAGCTGCCAGCTGAGATAGTGCGCCATTGCTGGTCGGCAAGGTAAAGTAAGCTATAGCGTGATGCTGTGCCTTGTAGGCGCGCTTTTGCTCGCCAGTAAGCGTTGAGTCTTGCTTTATCGATGGCAATGGCTTCTTGACCTGCACTTGCGACCTGGTCATGAAAATTATTGCGAACAAAGAGAGGAATGCTTAAGTTTAAACCAATGAGGGCTTTTTTATCCTCTTGACCGCCTCTCAAACTAATTGTTGGAGCAGGTAGAGTATTTGTTTTAGCAACTGCTATGCGTGCACGGGCCGTGTTTGCGCTGTAATTAACCATTTGTATAGAAGGCAATTGTTGCAGCAGCCTAGTTGAATCCTTGGGTAATTGTGGAGGTTGAGGTAAACGGCCGGATAAAGTAGGCCAGGCCTTGGCAGTACGATTTGTAATGGCAGCTAGCGCTTCTTTGGCTTGGCTTCGGGCAATTTCTACGTTTGCTTGCTGTGCAATGGCTTCTGAGAGCGCTAATCTTGATTGATCAAGTGCCGCTTGGCCTAAATCACCTGCTGTGTATTTTTTTTCTGTTAGCTGTACAAATTTTACTAGCAATTTTGTGCGTCTTTTTGCCAAATCAGAAACTTGCAATGCTGTATTGTATTCACTCAATGCGGTAAGTGCAGCAATACCGACAGAAAGCCTTTGAGCAGCTAATGCGGCCTGGGTTTCGGCAAGTGTAGATTGGCCCACTTTGCGATTGGCTCCACGTTTGTTGGGTAAGTCGATAGTCTGACTTAATCCTATCGTATAAGTGTCTTCTTGGGGATCATTGCGTACTCTCTCACCGTCAAATTCTAGCCCGGGATTATAGAGAGGGCGTCTCAATGCTGATGCATTAGCAGCTGCCGCGTTGACTTCAGCTTCTGCAGATTGAATACTCGGGTTAGTTTGCCATGCTTGGTCTAAAAATGAGCAAATTGCTGTTGGTGGAGATGAGGCATACCCCGATAAAGGCGATAATAGGGCTAGGATTGTTAGTCCAAGTGTAAGTGCGCGGCGTTGACTCATGTACAATCCATCTCTAAAATCCTTTTTTCACTTATCATGATAGCGTTCCAGTTGGCTGTTGCCAAATCAAGGGTGTACTCTGAGTGCAGATCTGGCATTTACAAAATGGGGGCCTAACCAGACAGCGACGAGAACAAGGAAAAGTCAAGAAACCCCCGTTTTGCTTAGATTGATTGCCTTTAAGTAAAAATCAGGCAACGGGTAGTCTTTAAATTCAATGGTAGTTAGCATTCCAGCTGCCATATGATATAAATTATGACAGTGCATCACCCATACCCCGGGATTATTCGCATCAAATTGAACTTTTATAGTTGTATTGGGCTGTACCAAAATAGTATCTCGTTTAGCACCATTTTCAATCATCATTCCATCAATTTCGGTCACTTGAAACACGTGCCCATGAAAATGCATAGGATGTGACATAGAATCTTGATTGCTAAATACCATTTCCACGCGGTCACCTTTTTTCACCACGCTTGGTGTAATATTAGGCCAACTTTCCTTATTTATGGACCAGACATACCCACTCATAGTACCTTGGAGAGAAAAATTTAATGTTATATCGATTGGGTTTTTAACCAATGGAACCAGTGAATGGAGTTGCTTTTCTAACTTATAATAATTCACTCGTCCCATTGTTTTTTTAGAAATAGGGTTTAATTTTAGTGTTTTTGTTTTATCCGTTGTTAAAATCAAACCTGTTTGTTTTTTAGTACCTTCAGCTAATCCAAGGATTGGAAATGTTCCACCTTGTTCCGGTAAGTTAACGAGAATATCCAGTCGATTTGCAATACCAATTGGAAACTTATTTCCCTTAACTGGCTTTATGTTTTCACCATCCACAGCTATCAAAGTACCTTCAAGCTCACCTAAATCTATTTGATAATTAGTTGAAGCCGCTCCATTAATAATCCGAAGTCTAACATCTTTGCTTGACGTAACAGTTATAATATTAGGATCAAATAAACTATGCTTGTTAGTCAGATGAGTATAATAATCAACATCATTGAAATCTGCTCTATTTTTATTAGGTTTCATTTTATTTTGTATTTTGATTCCACGTAAGTTTTTAAAGATCATATTAGGATCTTCATAAGTAAAGTCCTCGATAAACATAACGACTTCTTGTTGTTCTTCTTTTTTGTCATCTGGATCATAGATAATTAATGGTGCAGAGAGTTGTTGCTGTTCTTGCAATCCTTGATGAGAATGCATCCAATAGGTGCCAGCTTGAACAATTTTATATTTATAGGCTCTACTCTCACCCGGTTGGATTAACATTTGTGTTACCTCGGGAACTCCATCTTGATCATTCGGAACAATCAAGCCATGCCAATGCATTGTAGTAGGCTCTGATGATTTATTTTCTACTATTACATCAAAAACATCTCCTTTTACTCCAAAATATCCATTTCTACTTATTGATTTATCTTCTTTGATAAAAATTAGCTCAAAAGCTTTTACAGCTTTACCTTTATCATCTACTTGAAATTGCTTGTCTACAACTCGTATGACCATTTGTTTGGTTTCTTTAGTCGAAGCCATCTTTTGTTTGGCAAAGGCAAGAGGCGTGTTTGCATAATATAAAATAAGACTTAAAAAAAAGGTTAAAATCCAGACAAGCACTCGTGGAAAATGAAAAACTCTACAAGTGGTCATAATTATACCTCTTTTCTGTTTCAATGTGCCGCTAGACTATAGATAATAGAATAAAGATATTATTCATTTAATGTTTATGCTCCTCATGTTTTTTGTTGGTTTCCGGAGCTTCATTTTTAGGGTGATGGCTACTCTCTTCAAGCATCTCGCCGTGGTTATGTTGGTGTTCAATCTCCGAGCTTTGTGGTAATGACATAACTCCGATACCGTATCGATAAACTAATTCTCCACCTCGCCAACCCGTTGTCGCTACCAATATCAAAACGGCCAACATTGCGACTATAAAAAATAAAGTGGGTTTAGTATTACGCCAGTAATGAATTAATGACCAACCAACACAAGTAAGTGCGGCAACTAACGTCACTAATGCCCAATTTCGATGTGCTGTCATTTTGAGGTGAGAAAGCGTATCATGGCCAACAGAATAGTAGGCAAAAAATCCAGCGGCCACTGTAACAATAGCAAAAATACCACCTGCCCAAAGAGACCAACGAGCCGAGGCAAGTAATTCATCACCGACTTTTTTATCACCGATCAATTTGGCTAAAATAAAAAAAACACCTGAAATGGTGACAAGTGCAACTGTAAAATGTACAAATATTGGATGCCAATTCGGAATAATCTCAATCATTGCTTTCTTCTCTTTAATCGAACATTTCGCTATATTAAAAATATAGCAGGGATACCGCATAATGTCTTTTATTCAGCTATTCTTTAAACTTTGTAAAATTTGAATACCTACCAAACGTGCAATCAAAATTGCAATGTATAATTGCCCAATAATGGCTTCCAATGTAGCAATCATTTTAATAGGACCCGAGATAGGGATCCAATCACCGTAACCCAACGTACTTAAAGTGACAAAACTAAAATATAGTGCCTCAGTAAAAAATGCCGGGTGAGGAAATATTTTCTGTATAGCTGTACCAACAGACACCGTGTATTGAAAGCTACTCGGGGATATTATCGAAACTATTGTATATAATACGGCAAATAAAATTCCCAAAATTAAATAACCGGTCACAGCTGCGTAAATTTTATCCAGGCTAACGATTTGCTGGGCATAAATAAACCCCAGGAGGCTAAAAAATATTATAGCGAAAAAAACGAATTCAATTATCATGATAAATATCAGAAAATTTTTATCATGAATATGGCCATTGATTACAATACCGATTAATACCGTAGCCGCCAGAACAATCATAATAAATAAATATTTTTTATTATTTACCAATAAACTGGCACCTGAAATCAAAAGAAATGAGAAAAACACTTCAATTATTGCAATTTGATTTGTGAATTTCTGGTGTAAATACGGATAGACAGTTAAAAATAATAACAAAATAGCTAAAAATGTAGGAAGTCGTAAATTTTTAGCAGGAAGTTTCATTAAATTCATAAATCATACTTTCCTTTTCCGGATATGATTTTGGTTTTCCATATATAGTAAACTGCTGGAATAACAGCTAAAGTTAAAATTGTCGCACTGATTAAGCCGCCTACCATGGGAGCTGCTATGCGCCGCATTACTCCTGAACCCGCTCCATGACTAAATATAACAGGTAGCAATCCAGCAAAAGTAGCTGCAATCGCCATCATAATAGGGCGGATCCGATGAAGAGCCCCCTCCTTAATTGCAGTCACAAGATTTTCTTGAGAAAGTTCACGATTATTTGATTTTGCCAGTTCATGTTGCTTTTTAAGGGCATTGTTTAAATAATTTAACAATACCATTCCCGTCTCAACTGCCACACCCGCTAAGGCAATAAAACCAACACCAATGGCAACAGACATATTATAATTTAGCCAATACATCAGCCAAATTCCGCCAACAAATGATAAAGGTAGTGTGCCCATAACGATAATCGTTTCGATAAAACTACGAGTATGAATATAAAGTAATATAAATATTAAGACCAAAGTTAGGGGGATCAGCAACATTAAACGATCTTTTGCACGTTGCATGTATTCATACTGTCCTGACCAAATCAAATTGTAAGCAGGTGGGAGTTCTACATTGTTTGCAATGGCCATCTTTGCATTTTTCACGTAAGTTCCAATATCAATACCATTAATATCGACCAATATCCATCCAGTTAATTTTGCATTCTCACTTTTTACCACTGGCGGACCATCATCAATACGGATATCAGCAACATCACCTAGAGGGATATGTGCTCCAGTTGGTGTCACAATGGGCAATAGTTTGATTTTAGCGACTGAATCTCGTTCTGTTTGAGGATAACGTAAATTTACTGGATAACGTTCACGGCCTTCGATAGTTTCAGTGACATTCATACCACCAATTGCTGTGCGTACTACATCTTGAATATCTTGAATATTAAGTCCATAACGAGCAGCTGCTTGACGGTTAATATTTATATTAATATAGCGTCCTCCAACTGACCGATCTGCATACACCGAAGCAGTTCCTGGAACTGTTTTCAAGACACCATCCAGTTCTTTCCCTATTCTTTGGATCTCACTCAATGAAGAGCCTGTTATTTTAATACCAATTGGTGTCTTAATCCCTGTGGCCAGCATATCAATGCGTGTTTTAATTGGCATAACCCATGCATTTGTTATGCCAGGAAGTTTAACCACCTGATTAAGTTCTTGCTTAATTTTCTCAACAGTCATGCCTTTGCGCCACTGTGATTCAGGTTTAAGTTGGACAATGGTTTCTATCATTGTTAAGGGGGCAGGATCAGTCGCCGTTTCAGCACGACCAATTTTGCCAAACACATTTAAAACTTCTGGAACCTGTCGAATAAGCTTATCTGTTTGTTGCAATACTTGTCGTGCCTTTCCTATAGAAACACCCGGAAGCATCGTTGGCATATACATTAAATCACCTTCATTCAAGGGCGGCATAAATTCAGAACCAATTTTTGACAGAGGCAAAAATGTTACTACAAACAATAAGATAGTCAGCAGAATTATTGTTTTAGGAAACCGTATTATCATGCCTATAACCGGTCGATAGGCCCTTAACAGAGCACGATTAATCGGGTTACGTTTTTCTGGAATAAGTTTTCCTCGAATGAAATACCCCATCAATATGGGGACAAGCGTAATAGATAGCCCAGCGGCGGCTGCCATTGCATAAGTTTTTGTGAAAGCCAATGGAGAAAACAACCGTCCTTCTTGAGCTTGTAGTGCAAATACAGGTAAAAAACTCAATGTAGTAATTAAAAGTGAGAAGAATAAAGTTGGCCCAACCTCAATTGAGGATTCTTTCACTACCTCCCATTGATCTATTGGTTTATTTTCTTCTCGTCTTCTTTCAATATGCTTATGCATATTTTCAACCATAATGATAGCGGCATCAACCATAACACCAATAGCAATAGCGATACCACTTAACGACATAATGTTAGCATTTATGCCCTGGAGATACATAATAATAAAAGCAACCAAAACACCAATAGGTAAACTTAAAATTACCACCAGTGAAGAGCGAAAATGGAGCAAAAATAGTAGGCACACACCAGCAACCACTAAAAACTCAATCATCAATGTCCAGCTTAAGGTGCGTACTGCTCTATATATTAATCCCGAGCGATCATAAACAGGAACAATTTCGACGCCTCCTGGCAGGCTCTTTTGGATCTCTTTCAATTTCTGTTTTACAGCTTCTATTGTGTCTAATGCGTTTTCTCCCATACGCATGACAACTACGCCACCAACAACCTCACCTTTTCCATTTAATTCAGCCACTCCGCGACGCATCTGTGGTCCCGTTGTAATACGAGCAACATTTGACAATGAAATGGGGGTTCCTTCTTTACTAATAGCTAAAGGCACTGCCTCTAGTGCTTTTACGTTTTGGATATAGCCGTCGGTTCGAACCATGTATTCACTTTCGGCCATTTCAACTACCGAACCACCAACTTCACTGTTCGCTTTTTGGATCGCACGTTTGATGTGCTGTAAGCTTAATCCGTAGGCACGAATACGATTGGGCTCTAGGACCACTTGGTACTGTTTCACCATACCACCAACCGTAGCGACTTCAGCAACGCCTGGGACTGTTTGAAGTTCAAATTTTAACAACCAATTTTGTAGCGTTGTTAATTCTGATAAATCATGTTGACCGGTCTTATCGATCAGAGCATATTGATAAACCCAGCCTACACCTGTAGCATCAGGCCCTAACTCAGGTTTGGCACCAGGCGGTAGTTTACTTGCTACTTGATTTAAATATTCCAACACTCGTGAACGTGCCCAATAGAGATCAGTACCGTCCTCAAAAATAATGTAGACATATGAGTCTCCAAAATATGAATAGGCTCGAACCGTTACAGCCCCAGGAACCGCCAACATCGCTGTAGATAAGGGATATGTGACTTGATCTTCGACGACTTCAGGGGCTTGGCCAGGATAGGACGTTTTCACAATAACCTGCACGTCTGACAAATCTGGAATTGCATCAATCGGAGTTTTGAGTAGCGTGTAGATACCCACGGTGGTTAAGAGTAGCATTATAATTATCATTAAAAAACGATTTTTAATTGACCAACCAATAATCCATTCAAGCATAATGCTACCTCTGTTGTACGGACGATCCTTGCCCGTCAATTACTCGTATTTTGGTTACCAAATAACTATCGTCAGCTCGTTTGATAATAACAAAATGAATTTGATCACTCTTTTTTAGGCCATTTAAATCAACATCACTGTCAACACTCAATTCCATTGTCATTGCAGGCATATTGAGTTCATGGATCGGTTGATGATGAAACATGATCAACCGCTTACTGTAGTCAACATTCTCCACTTTACCCATTCCAACAAACTCTTGTACTATAACCTCTGAAGAAGCCTTATTTTGAGCTCCATGCTCATGACTCTGGATCCGACTTAGCCCTGCTTTCAGATTAGATTCCGAATCAATCAAAAACTGAGCTGATATCACCACGAGATCATTCTCTTTTAAGCCTGATGACACTTGATAATAATTGCCTGACTCAATACCAACTTTTACTGGTTGTGCTTTAAAACGCCCTCCGCCCAATGCGAGAATAACACGATCCCCTTCCCCCGTACGGATAAGTGCACTGCGGGGAATAACCAGAGCATGCTCCATTGTTTGACTCGCAATCTTAATATTCGCATACATTTTTGGTTTAATTGTTAAATCTGGATTCGGGAAAATTAAACGGACACGTAATGTATGGGTCTTTTGATCAAGCTCCGGGTAAACGTAATTAACGTTTCCTTGCCAAGTTTTTGCCGATACATAAGGTAATGTAGCAACAGCAGGCT
>JAJFKH010000012.1 GCA_021773305.1 Gammaproteobacteria bacterium
AACATAATGAGAGCATTAAACATGGCCGAAACCTCTGGGTTCACTTTGCCTGAATCTACCTGTTCTTGAAAATTTGATTTTATTTCATCAAATTTGTTACGCACCGATTGTTTGTCAATACTGGCCATAAGAACATCCGCAGCCATGTTAATGTATGACCGTATTATAACATAGGGTTTTTCGGCGCATCAGGATGGCTGTGGTTGAGTTAAATTGCATTGATGCTTCACTGAAGTTAAAAACAACCCTTTATGATCGTGTTGGATCTGTAGCTAAGTCATAAAGGTACTCTTTTAGGGGGCTTAGGAAAAATTAAATAGAAGGTGAAAAATGCTGTCAAGTTTATTTTCGTTTTATTTTAAAATTAATTCATACCGGGGTGTAAGTAGTTACAAAAAATAGTTTTTATTGTGGCATTGATCGGCATGTTTATCATGTATGTTGGTAGTCTATCTTTGGTCACAGGACTTTTTTATGAGATAGGTTGTTTGGGGTTAATTGTTTTTTCTATTTTAGGAACCAGAGTTCACCTTATTAGTATGAATTTAGCGATTAAAAATATGACAGATGAGACTAGAGCTATAGGGTTTTCAGCTTATGGGGCACATTTAAGCTCTGCTCTTAAAAATGTTGGTTTAATTGTAGGCTTGGCTGTTATTTTTCTTTGTGGCCCAGGTTCTTGGTCTTTATGATAAGAAGGAATAATGTTATGCAAACTGTATTGAAAAAATATCTAACAGCACCGGCACATAAATTGCCTGTGGATAAGTTGGAACGTCGTCTTTATTATGATTTTTCGGACTATCATTTCAAGTTGTCTGATAAATTATCTCGTAATTTTTATATTGTTCCAAGTCAAATAGAAAAAGATGAAGCTTTTCTTTTTTTCTTTCCTATAAAGGATTTGCAGAGTCAAATTTTTTCACTTTTTAATTTCCATTGCTTTGCTCATCAACATGTATCATTAGAAAAATTCGCTCGAAATCTAGGTGACAGCGTGAGGTATCAACCACTTGAAGTAACTAATATTTTCGGTCAAGAGGGGTTAGCTTACCGAAGGAATATACCATTAAAAAAATTATTTAAGGGTGCCGAACATCTTATCAGCTTCATTGGTGGAGATCCAAATATGCTGGTCAGAGATAGTCATAATTATTTTAAATATAGAGATAATTATTATTATTCTGGGATGTTGCATTTGCCGGGTAATAATGATGAGTATAAAAATTTGCGTGCTGAATTATTTGAGGGAATTCAATTGATATAGGAGCTTTCTTATGAGAATCGATTACAAAGAGCGTCCAGTTGCAGACATTGATATATATTATCAATGGCAAAAAGGACTTTGGATGGATATATTTGATGAACAAATAAAACTTATTCGTCATGATGTGTTGCGTGCTTTGGAAGATGATAAACTCATTTTTTATTTGAGTTGCCCCATTAGCGCTCGGGGTGGAGGATACCATTGTACAAATGTTGAAATTGCAAAAGATGTTGAAAGGAGGCTTCTTGAAAGATGGGGGCATCGATTTTGGATATTAAATCCAGTCAATTACCAAATGGAATCTGGCCAAGGAGCTGGATTGTTACATCGGCATATGAAGCAGTTGAATATCGATGAAGCCCTATTAGAGGCTTTGCCCAGGCCCTCTGGTGGAGATTATATGAGAATGTGGACAAAAATACTTGTTGAAGATCAACAGGACAATTGTGGAAGGCTATTCTCTGGATATTATTTTGTTGGCCCTAATGATGCCCATAAATTTTTTTATCATTCAGGAGCAAAAAATTTGTCTACGGCTTTAGAAAGTTATTATTCTAGAAAAATCAGTATTGATAATGAATTTCGCAATAAATTTTTAAATGATGCTAAAAGCACCCGAAATTTTCTTTGTTTTTATGGTGTAAAGTCCAGTGCCTTTTTTAGTCTTGGTTGTCATGATGAATGGCATATTTTCTGTAAATTAAATCAGAAACGTTTAGCTTACGCTGAAACTGCAATCCTACCAAATGGGGATCCTGGAGATTTACTAAGTGGTTATTTTGATGGTATGCAATTTAATCCTACCGCTGTTCCTGATACCATGAGCAAAGGGTATGGGGTTTAGGAGGTTTTTATGAAGATTATAAAAAATTTATTTTTGCTTTTCTCTCTTTTTTTTATGACGCAAATATTGGCAGGTCAAAAAAATCCAGGGATCCAAGCAATTGTTTATCCTCGTCACTATATAGAGGTCTTTGCCCCTGTAACAGGGGTTGTGGAATATCTGAACTTCTTGCCAGGAACTTCAATTGAAGCTGGAGAATCATTAACTTCTGTTTTCTCCCTAGGATTTCATAAGGATTTTACCACAGCATTGATGTCTTATTTATATGCAAAAAAGCAACTTTCTCATTGTGAAGAAGAATTTAATCGATTTGATAAACTCTTCAAAGATAAATTGGCTTCATCTTCTGAATATGCATCTCGCCGACTTGATATGATTAAAGCGCAGCATCAATATTTTTCGGCTAAAATACAACTGTCTTATTTGCAAGATCGTTTACCTCAACAAATAGAACCAGATAATATAGAAGCCTCAGATTTGGATGCTATTATTAAGGATAAAAAATATTTGCACATCAATATTCTAGCAACGGCGAGTGGAATACTCTTATATCCTTCTGCAAAAAACAAACTATCTGACTTGTTGACTGTTGGGAAGTTAGTAAAAGAGTTTCAGACATTATTTTATATTGCTGATTTTTCGCAGATTGTTGTTAGCTTACCTGCCAATCAATCTTTGTCTAAATTACCCGTAGGCAGCGATATTCTTGTCAAAAATTTAGCAACATCTGAAGCTGTTCTTAAAGGAACAATTGTAGAACATCTGGTGCTTAGCAATCATGGCAACTCATCACATTTATCGCCAAGAATGATTGTTAGTGTTGATCAAACGTCATTTTCTCCTGAAAATTTAAAGAATTTTCATCCAGAATTTATCGTAAATGTATTACCAATTAATAAATAGTATTAAAATATTTTAGTTTAAGGGTGCAATAATTCCCCCTAGAATATTAAATAAAGCATAAAATAAAAATACGAAATTTTTTTTATTTCCTCATGTGACCTTAAGCTTTTTTGTCTATACTGAGGTTAATGGATTAAAAGTTAACCAATGATTAACAGGACGTTGATCGTAAATTTCCACTGTGAGGGAGTACGATCATGAGTCAAGACAATGACATTTTAGCTTGCAGCCGTTTGCAGCTTCACCTAGACAAGCCTGATTTTGAAGAGGTTTGGCTCCATGGGTATGAGTCTGCCTTTAGCAATGAAGACGAATCTGTGAATCCCTATCACCTTGGTACTCGGGAGTATCAACAATGGCAAGATGGTTGGTGGGCTGGATTTTATGAAGAAGATCCCTTATTTAGCCTCGCAGGGGAAGTCTATCCTGAGGTTCAAAGTATTGCTGAAGCCGTCATTGCCGAGCAAACATCTCCCCTAAAAAAACGATTTCAATCTATCCTACAGATTGCTGCAGCTTTGTTAGCAGGTATCTTGTTAGTGGAAGCGGTTGATTTAATGACTTAACCTCCTTTTTGCATTCGTCGGTGTTGGGCTGTTTCTAGTGAGATATCACTACGTGAAAATCATCGGAAATGGTTGACTGTCTGTGTTATGCAAGATACTGTGGGCTGCGAATTAAGAATACGCATCTCATGGGAGGGAAAAATATGCCACACACCAGTCTAACTGATCCCAATGCTGAGTTACCTATTGATGAAGATACTTGGGCAGTTTCAATCTTGAGAAAACCGAAAGGTAGCTATTCAGAGCATACTTTTATTGTTGTAGAGGGTGAAAATCAATTTGGCAAAATAATTTTTTGCCGTTATGATTTGGTCATTGATGAAGACAGTCCTGATAATAAATATAAAATTATCATAAAACCTTCTGGCGATTGCCAAGAGGGTTATGCCTATGATGATGCGTCATTGGCTAGGGAGGGTTTGATCAATACCCTGCTAAGGAAGCAGGATATCGTTGGATTCACCTGGAGCATTGCTAAGTCTAAAGCAAAATTATTGGCAAATAATATTGCACAGTCTGCAAAAGATCAAGGTTCCTACAGTCTTTTTGGGCTTGATGCTGTTATCCCGAAGTCAGGTAAATTTATGCAGGCGATATCTCCAACCTCAGGTGCTGCGATATCTGGTATTGTGCAAAAAAGTGCAGGTATGGAGGGAGATGATCAGTTTGCAGCCTCCCTTAGCAGCCCTGGCCATAACTGTTTTACATGGGCTAGATGGCAGCTCTATCAGCTGGATTTGCCGCAAATCCAGAATGATTTACCACGTCAGCTTACAGACTTTGTTATTTCTGTGACAAGTCGTCATTTAAATGCTCTGGATGAGGAGCCGACAAGTGGTAATTGCCTCATGCTGTAACGGGTAGCTTAGGTTGGTATTAATGGATTTTACTAGGGATTGAAATCGATGAAGGATGAATTAGGCTCTTTACTAAATCAAGTCCCTGAGAATTACAGATCTATTTTTGAGCAGTTATATGGCATATTCGATGATGATCGGGATCAAAAGGCGTTTGATTGCTTTATTGCACCCTCTGCTATACCTGAGCAACAGCAAAATATACAAGGTGTTGGAAGTGCGTTGGAGCTTATCGCGAAGTTTGTACAGCAACCGGAACGGCTGTCGCTTTTGATCCAAGGCCCTTCAGGGATGGGTAAATCGCTGTTGAGCCAATACATTGTCTGTCACCTCCCGTGTTGGGGAGAGCAAGAAATATTAGGTCAACCCTACTGTCAATTACCCTTATGGATATATCTTCCAGCCTTACCTAAGGGCACTGTTTCAAAAGGCAATTTGCTAGAGTCTTTTTTTAAAAGTCAGGGTATAAGAGATAAAGCGATAGGAACCATACGAGCAGCTTGCCAGCAGGGATTGTTACACTTAACCCTGATTCTTGATGGTTGGGATGAGGTTAATCCTTGCAGTAAAAGTTTATTTTCATTGAACAGCTGGTGTGATCAAGATTGGCCTCATATTAAAGTGATTATTACCTCAAGGCCAGAAGCTATTACAATACATGGCAATTATGCGAACTTATTTCTCCCCCAAGAAGCCAATGTGGCGGAGAATTTTTCAGAGCTTTCTTTGTTGCCATTTGATCTTAAGCAAATTGAAGCTTATATTAAAATTTATGTGGATCATTGCAAAAGTAATCCTGAGGCTTTTGCTATAGAGGACGATTCATTTTCAGATAACACAGGTACAGTCCGCTATTGGAAAAATCACGAGCAATATATCACTCATATTCAAACGTTACCTGGATTACAAGTGCTAGTTACAACGCCTTTTTTATTAAATATTACAGCGATAACGTTACCCAGTATTATAGCGCAAATAGAAGATGGCAGCTTTTCTTTATCTGATTCTGTGGCATCAGATACTGTTGCTATTGGTCAGCAGGTTATTACCCGTTATGGGTTATACAGTGATTTTGTGAAACATTGGTTTGAGATCCAGGCAAAACGATTGTGGAATAATGATGATATTCAAAAAAATCTTTTAAAGTATATGGCGATTCCAGAAAATAATCTTGCGAAAGGTGCCAGTTATCAGCAACTTATCGACTGCTTATATACCTACTCAGAAAACTTAGCAAGATTAGCTCTTAATCTTGGAGAAGGAAAATTGGATGTGGTTTTGGAGGGGGAAGTTGCTTTAAGGCCAGAGTTGTTTGTCACGGGGCATAATCAGCGTGGTTATTTTAAACAAGAAAATACACCCGAGAAAGTTTTGGCTTATATTCGTTCGGGTTGTCTTCTGAAACAACAGGGGGGGAGTTTTCGCTTTTTACATAAATCCTTAATTGAATATTTTGCAGCACGTGAGTTATTTCTTGGTATTGGACATACTATGGAAACTTATATGCAAGGTTTACATTTAGAACATGTAAAATATCAATTTAGTATTAATGAGAGATTACTCATGGGGGAGCCAGAAATTATTAGGCTACTTGCAGACAAAGCAGAAGCTGATATTAATTTCAAAGAGTTGCTGTATAAAGTTATTCGTTACTCAAGGTGGGAACCCTTTGTGGGAACCGCGGCTGCCAATGCGATTACGGTATTGAATGTAGCCGGAGAAATATTCAATGACGAAGACTTTCAAGGGATCTGTATTCCTGGTGCAAATTTAAGTGGTGCATGTTGTGATGGTACAAATTTCACAGGCGCAGATTTGACCAATGTGATTTTTCGTAATGCATGGCTGGCTAATGCCAATTTTTCCCATGCCTGTTTAGAAAATGTTGATTTTGGCGAGATGCCAGTTGTTCAGAATGATTATCCTATTACAGCGACTGCTGTTTCACGGGATGGTAGTTATGTTGCAATTGGTAATAGTAATGGTGAAGTATTTTTATTTGAAATGGCAACTAATAAATTAGAAAGACTATTTATCAAACCTAAAAGTGATTTATCTTTAGGATTTAGGATTGCTAAATATGCAGAAACGACAAAAAAAAGTATGGAGATAAAGTTGTCTTTAGGGACTACGTGTAATTTTAATTTCGGAAGTAATATTGCGATACAAAGCCTCTGTTTTAATTACCAAGGAGATTATTTGGCAGTTTATGTTGAAGGTGTTTTCTTTTACAGGTTTGATGTTCGTCGAAAAAAGTTGGATAAGCAAGTTAGGTTGTTTGAAAATACTCCGTCGATAGAAGAAGATGGTGACTTCATGGCTGCACCTGCGGTTCAAGGAGAGTTGCTTTTTACTGGAGGTAATGAATATTTGATGTGGGCGCGCTCAGATCGGGGGTTGCCTGGGATATTTCATAATTTCAATGGTGATTTTTACCAGATGGATTTTCCTAAAATCAAAAAATTTGTTTATGACTCAACGAGGCATTATTTACTCATTTTAGCAAAAGTTGAAACTGAATTATCTCAACAAGAGGATGATAGACAAGAAGACGATAGCGTTCAGGTAGAGGATGAGTCTTACCAACTCTCCATTTGGAATATCAAAGATGGGATAGGTAATACCAACATGATTGGTCAGGAAATGCCTTGGTCAAGCAAGCCAAATTTAATGGCTGTTAGTCCAGGTATGGAATGTATTGCACTGTATCATCAAATCAAAATTAAAGAAGGCGAGAATGAAACAACTGAGCATGTTATTTATGTGCTGAATCAATCATTGGCTATAACTAACAAAATGGAAATAGGTACTGAAATACGTGGGTTGAGTTTTGATGCATCGGGACGTTTTTTAACAGGTACCATTGATTCCAAAGAATACCATGCGGTTCGATTTTGGTCTGCGGAAACAGGTAAGATGCTGAAAGATTTGATCTATCAAGCCCATTGGGTCGAAAAATTAGATGAAGATATGCGTGCTTGGTTTAAATTTGATAGACTTGTGGCTTTTAAATACCAAGATAAAGATTATTTACTGTATGCAAATGAAAGTCGAGTAAATTTTTGGACAACTGATAGCCTTGTTTTTCATAAAGAGCAAGCGGTGTTGAGTAAACCATTAACGTTAGTTCAGGAGGAAGCGGGGCTAGAATCTCATTGTTTTAGTGATAGTATTCTCAATGTTGAATTTTTAGATAAAAATCGCTCGCGCCAAGCGTTTAAACTTTCTGTTGATATTAACGTGTCAGATATAGATGAAGGTAAAATCGAGCTGCGAGAAATTTTTCGCAACAATCAAATGTACAACTCAGATTTTGGCAACTTAGTTCTCACTCATTATCACAGCCTGAATGAAACTCACTTAGCAGTGGGGTTTGGGAAATTTATGCCCAAGGATGAATTTAGTAGTTACAATTATATGAAATCTTGGGGATTTTTCGCTAATTCTTTCATTAGTTTTATGGGCAATTTTATGGATGAAGAGGATAGAGTAGATATAAAAATAATCTCAAAAAAAACAAAAGATACGAAGATAAGGGTTTGGAATATTCAAGATAACCAACAAAAATTATTATATACACTGCATAGTAGTAACGATGCTCTGTTTTTAAGTCTGAGTCCAAACAGTAAATTTCTTGCTGGATGTGATATCAATAATAAGCTTAAACTTTGGGAGTTGACAAAAGGTAAACGTATTTGGGAATTACAACTTAAAGGCATTGGCGTCGCAGGCGTTGCAGTGAATGATCAAGGTTTGCTTGCGATATTTGATCAAAGTTCACGTATTTATTTCTGGGAGCCTAAAAAAACGAATCAACCAATTTTAGCGATTAAACATTTGTGGGTTAAAATACTGAATTTAAAATTTACGAAAGATAGCGCTAAGCTTGTGTGCATAGTTGAAGAGCAGGAGTCTATTAGTAATGGTATTCAAATGGCAATATTTAAGTTAACGCAAGCTGTTTCAAATCTTTGTGTTCCGCTTGTTTCAAACCTTTGTGAGCTGACCACAAAAAATCTACTGGTATTCTCAATCGAATTCATTAACGAAAAATTCTCTATCCGTTTGATCGGAACTGATATTTCTCTGCCGTTGCAAGCGGCTAGCGCTAATATTGACGGTACCATGGGCTTGTCGCGTTTCAATCAACAACTCTTACAGCAGCGGCAAGCTAAAGGGGTACCCTATATCCGTAAGGATGAAACAGCAGCACAATCTACAGGGAGCGATGCTCCACAGTGGTTGGTAAGTTCCCTGGCTTTCAAAAAAGCAACGATAGAATATTCGACTGTTAGC
This sequence comes from Gammaproteobacteria bacterium, assembly GCA_021773305.1. Taxonomy (GTDB): domain Bacteria; phylum Pseudomonadota; class Gammaproteobacteria; order UBA1113; family UBA1113; genus JAJFKH01. The sequence continues at coordinate 8,734 of JAJFKH010000012.1, forward strand.
CGTATTAAGCCCCGGTTACCGCTTAATTACAATAATTGGACGGTGTCCTTATTACGTGATCAAGAGGCATCGAATACCAATCATACTTTTTTATTGATAGAAGGTTTAAATAGTTTTGGACGTTGCTTTTTTTGGAGGTGTGATTTGGCCAATAAATATCGAGGGCAAACTGTAGAATCGGGTTTTGCACGGGTTATTATAAAGCGAGAGCAGAATATTTCCATTGATCGTGCACGAGATGTCGTTGAAAAAAATATGATCAAGACCAATCCCGAGCAGAATAGAGGGATCCATACCGTGGTGGGTTTTTGTTGGTCTATCAGAAGAGAGCAAGTGCTTCGATTGCTAAAACAAATATATCATGACGAAACGAAATTAATCCCTTACCATATATTGGGTGATCAATCTTTTTTATCTAGTGGTCGTCATAATTGTTATACTTGGGCGCGAGAAAAATTGCTGACATTAAAAGCTGCTCGGATCGTCCAATCTTTGCCCGACACCTTTAAGGATCATCTCGGAGTAGATCCCAAAACGCGTTTGACGCTCTCACCCCAAGCAGGTAGTCCTGTGCAGCCACGAGCTTGTCCAGTACAATAGAAATCTAGCTTATAGGCTGCAAGCTAACAGCCAGGCCAATTGATAGTTCATATTTTACGCAACCTCTGGCTGGAAGAAGCCATCTGAGTCTGTCTATCACTTTTTGCGGCAATGATTTATACTTTGCGTAATTGACTGAGAAAAAGCGGAGTTATGATGAATTTACTGCAAAAGGCACAGCAAACCCTTCTGGAACCAGCTGGGTTAACAGAAAATCATCTCGAAAAAATATTACACCAAGTTTTGGGTTATACCATTGACTATGCTGATTTGTATTTTCAATCGATGGATCATGAATCATGGTTTTTAGAAGATGGCATCGTAAAGGATGGGAGTTACAGTGTGGATCGCGGCGTGGGTGTGAGAGCCTCTAGTGGTGAAAAAACAGGTTTTGCTTATTCTGATGATATCCTTTTGCCTGCCCTAGAAAGTGCGAGTCATGCTGCTCGCAGCATCGCAAAACATGGCGGTGATGGCAAAGTCATGGCTTGGCAAAAGAATGAATCCCGGCAATTATACGTTCCTGAAAATCCCCTTGTAGCGATTTGTGATAGTGATAAAGTTGCTTTACTGCGTCGCCTTGATCAATACGCTAGAAGCTTAGATCCTCGGGTGATTCAAGTGTTTGTAAGTCTTTCTGGTAGCCATGAAACTGTGATGGTCATGGCCAGTGATGGTACGCTGGGTGCTGATGTGCGCCCCTTGGTGCGACTAAATGTTCGAGTGATTGTCGAACATCAAGGTCGGCGAGAGCAGGGGAGTAGTGGCGGTGGTGGTCGTTTTGATTACGATTATTTTTTACAAGGCAAGCATGCGGAACATTATGTGGAAGAAGCAGTGCGCCAAGGATTATTGAATTTAGAAGCGATTAATGCTCCCGCGGGAACCATGCCTGTTGTGTTAGGGCCTGGTTGGCCTGGAGTGTTACTTCATGAGGCCGTGGGTCATGGATTAGAAGGTGATTTTAATCGTAAAGGGACTTCTGCATTTACGGGGCGTGTGGGTGAGCAAGTTGCAACCTCTGTTTGCACGGTAGTGGATGATGGGACATTGGAGAAGCGGCGTGGTTCGTTGAATATGGATGATGAAGGAGTTTCCACAGAGTGCACGGTACTTATTGAAAATGGAATACTCAAAGGGTATATGCAGGATAAAATGAATGCCAGATTGATGGGTGTTGCGAGTACCGGTAATGGTCGTCGGGAAAGTTACGCGCATTTGCCCATGCCTCGGATGACAAATACCTATATGCTAGCAGGGGAGCATGAGCCGGGTGATATTATAGCAAGTGTTGACAAAGGGCTTTATGCTGTGAATTTTGGTGGTGGTCAGGTGGATATCACCTCAGGTAAATTTGTATTTTCTGCTAGTGAAGCTTATCTGATTGAAAACGGAAAAGTTACAACACCCGTTAAAGGCGCAACATTGATAGGAAATGGCCCTGAAGTTTTGATGGATGTTTCGATGGTGGGTAATGACTTAGCCTTGGATCAAGGGGTTGGAGTCTGTGGTAAAGATGGCCAAAGTGTCCCAGTGGGCGTAGGACAACCCACATTGAAAGTTGATTCCCTAACAGTGGGTGGTACAGAAGGTTAATTATTGATATAACCTTTGGTTACAGCAGGGCCTGAAAATTGCCAAGTCAATACACCATTGGTTACCGTAGGTGTGAGAACGTAGTAATCACCGAGTAGGGTGAAGCCCGATTGCGCACTGGGGAAAGCAAAGATACGGCCATTGGGTAGCGTAAATAGAAAACGTAGCAGACTGGCTTGGCTGTTCGAAATATTAGGCGGGATCCCATTTTGGCTTGCACTGCAATTTGCTAGGCTGCCGGTGCGATTAAAGCAAACCCCCACAGCATTTTTGTAGGGAATTGCTGCGGTAACCATTTCTGAGTAGCGGGATTTTCGAAGATAATCCTCGTAACTTGGATAAGCAACAACGGCAAGCACCCCAATCAACCCCATGGTGACCAGTATCTCTAGTAATGTATATCCAGACTGCCGAGTAAGTCTCATAACTTTTGTGTTTTTCCTCGTTTCACCGTGCTTTCTAAGCTCCCAAATACCAATGACTACAGTATATAGCATCTGCTATTAAAAGTAGGAATTTAATGAGTTATTTGCGTAATAATTCCTCAACTTCTTGTTGATTTAAGGGTTTTGAAAAATAAAATCCTTGGGCGAAGCCACAGCCTTTCTCTTTTAGGAACAATAATTGCTCAATGTTTTCCACGCCCTCTGCAACGATTTTTAAGTCCAAATCTGCTCCTAGTTGAAGGATCGAATTTAAAATAATTTTATGGTGGGCTTCACAGTCGATGTCTTTGATAAAGCAGCGATCAATCTTCAAGGTGGATATAGGAAATTGTTGCAGACGTTTTAACGAAGAATAACCTGTGCCAAAATCATCAATGGCAATATCAATTCCAAGATGATTGAGTTTGGTCATAATATGCAGAGAAAGCTCATCCTGTTCAAGCAGAGATGTTTCTGTCAATTCTAGTTCCAGGTTCTCTGGTTGTAATTTGTTAGCCTCAAGAATATTAGAAATGGACTGAATAAAATGATTTTGGGTTAATTGCTGAGGAGAAATATTAACGGATATTTTTTCCTTATTACTAAGGTAGCCGCTGCTGCGCCAGAGAGCATATTGTTTACAGGCTTCTTTTAATACCCAGTCGTCAATGTATGTAATGAGGCCACTGTCTTCTGCTAGGGAGATAAATGTTTCTGGGTATCGAATGCCATAAACTGGATCTTGCCAGCGGATCAATGCTTCTAGGCCAACTAATCTGTGATGTATGAGATCAAATTGAGGCTGGTACACTAAATAAAAATGCTCTTCTTTTTTTGCATGGCGTAAGGCTTGTAGTGTCTCCATACGTTCGGCATATTTTTTGTTGATGCTTTCACTATAAAATTTAAATTGGTTTTCACCAGATTTTTTGGCTTGCTCTAGCGCTCCGGATGAACAGCGAAATAGCTTGTCTATGCGTTGAGCGGCAATAGGGAAAACAGCTATCCCTATATTAGCACCTATTTGGATTCGATATTTTCCTGTAGAAAATGGCATGCGAACGCTGGTAAGTATTTTTTCTGCGATAGTTCCAGCATCGTAGGCAGAATGAGTATTGACTAACAATACACAAAATTCATTTTCACTGATACGGCCTATTTCATCTTCTTGGCGGATCCGAGAGTGGATCCGCTCGGTAAATTGTTTTAATAATTGGTTTCCTACCCGTTGCCCGTAAGCGACATTAATTTCTTTATAGTGAGGTATGGCAATGGTGAGCAAGGATAAATATTCATTATGTCGTTTTGCTTCTGCAACACGTTTTGCCACGGCATTTTTAAATGCTTGATTATTGAGAATATTAGTGAGGGGATCCAATAGTGATAAAACCGACATTTTTTTTTGCTGGTTTGCCAGTTGCTTTTTCAGGGACTCAATGGTTTGAGAAGTGCTACTGAGTTTGTTTTTCAAAACATGATTGTGATAATCAAGGGCTTCGCCATGTTGGATAATTCTGGATACGTATTTTAATAGGGCTTCCAGTTCTTCTTGATCTTTTCCATCAAGCCGCTGCGAACAGTGATGGTGGGATTGAGTATTTTTTTGCGGATACCTGCTAACCAAGAGCTGCCTCCAGCATATTTAGTGTATACCTATAACTATAGTTGAAGTTGGCTTGGGTTGTGCAAAAAATGATTAATGGAATTTTATCTGTGCCGCGTATATAATCCTAAATTCCCTATTGAAATGAGGCGATTGGAGCCAGCGATGACAAATCAAGTGACACATCTTAAAAAAGCATTAACAACACAGCAAGATGAACTCACCCAGCTTGTAAGAGACGTATTGCAGCAAGCAACCTCTCAGGGCGCGACCGCGGCTGCAGTGTCGGCTAGCCGTTATACAGGGTATGAATTAAGCGTTCGTTTAGGGGATGTGGAAACGCTTGAATATAATGAAGATAAAGGCTTTGGTATTAGTGTTTATTTTGGACAGAGAAAAGGTTCAGCGAGTACCACAGATACTCGCCCGGATGCCATTGCTAATTGTGTCGCAAAAGCTTGCGAATTTGCGCGCTTCACCGAAGAAGATCCCTGCGCGGGATTGGCAGATAGTGATCAGATGGCTCAAAACTACCCTGATTTGGATTTATGTCACCCTTGGGATTTAACACCAGAGCAGGCGATTAGTCTTGGCAAAGAGTGCGAAGCGATAGCCCTCGCTCAAGATAAACGCATTCATAATTCTGAAGGTGTGACGATTAGTACCCATCATGGCGTGTGTGTTTATGGTAATAGCCATGGTTTTATAGGGGGCTATCCTACCAGTCGCCATGATATGAGTTGTGTACTTTTAGCCAAGGATAGCCAAGGTATGCAACGAGATTATGATTATACCACTTCGAGGATCCCAAAAGAATTATGTAGTATTGAAACATTGGCAAAAACAGCTGCAACCCGAACGGTTCAGCGCTTAAGTGGACGGCGTTTAAAAACGCGCAAATCCCCAGTGATTTTTCGTGCGGATGTTGCCAGAGGATTACTGTCTCATTTCATTGGCGCTATCGAAGGAAGTAGCATTTACCGTAAATCTTCCTTTTTGGTGGATTGCCTAGGGAGTGATGTTTTCGCTTCTCATATTACACTCCATGAAGCACCGCATTTGCCAGGTGCTATTGGTAGCGCTCCTTTTGATGGTGAAGGGGTGCGAACAACGCCGCGAGAAATTGTTAAAGATGGACGATTGCAAAATTATATTCTAGGAAGCTACTCTGCTCGCAAATTGGGGATGCAAACCACAGGTAATGCAGGTGGTATTCATAATCTTTTTATTAATGCTCACAAGGATTGCCCCCTTGAGCAATTACTTAAAGAGATGGATACGGGATTATTTGTCACGGAAGTCATGGGGCAAGGTATTAATCTTGTCACGGGTGATTACTCTCGAGGAGCGGCAGGGTTTTGGGTGGAAAATGGCGAAATCCAATATCCTGTTGAAGAAATTACTATTGCTGGGAATTTATCGGATATGTATAAAAACTTACAAGCTGTTGCTAATGATGTGGATTGCCGAGGTAATATCAAATCGGGATCCATCCTTTTAGAAGAAATGACGGTGGCGGGCTATTGATTGTCTTATTAGAAGTCACAATAATTAAATGATAGGAGACATTATGAATACCTCAATTATTATACCCGCTCGTTATCAGTCTGCTCGCTTACCTGGAAAACCCCTGATTGAAATCGCAGGTAAAACCATGCTCCAACGAGTGGCTGAAATTGCAAATGTTGCTACCCGAGATTTGAGAGGGATTAATGTCACAGTAGCTACTGATGATAAGCGAATTGAAGATCATGCTCAAGCTCTCGGGCTGCATGTGGTGATGACTCCTACTCATTGTCTTACCGGCACAGATAGAGTATTGGCGGCTGTGGATCAATTTTCTGAGAAGCCAGATTACGTTATTAATCTTCAAGGTGATGTCCCTTTGACCCCCCCTGAATTTATCACTCAATTGATTGAGGCATTGCACCAAGACGACAATGCGGGCATCGTCACTCCGGTGGTTCCATTGACGTGGGATGCTTTGGATCAGCTACGTTTATTTAAGCAAGAAACACCCTTTAGCGGTACAACAGCGATAGTGGATAACAATGACTATGCTCTTTGGTTTTCAAAACAAATCATTCCAGCTATTCGTAAGGAAGCTCAGTTGCGAGAGCAATCAATTTTTTCACCTGTATTACGTCATATTGGTTTGTATGGCTATACTCGGGTAGTGCTTGAACGTTATGCCGCCTTACCGGAAAGCCAGTATGAGTCATTAGAAGGCTTAGAACAGCTGCGTGCACTAGAAAATGGGATCCCTATTAAAACGGTGAAAGTGTCTTATGCTGGGCGTCCTGAAATGACAGGGGTGGATACCTCTGAAGATGTTGAGCGTGTCGCTCATTTAATTCAACAATATGGAGAAATTGTATGACCACATTATTGATTGCTCGCCATGGTAATACCTTTTCTGCCGATGAAACTCCACGGAGAGTGGGGCAGGGTACAGATATTTCTTTGGTTGAAAGTGGTGTTCTGCAAGCCACTCAATTGGGGCAATATTTCAAAAAAAACAAATTAATACCGGATATTATTTATTGTAGTCAGTTGCAGCGAACCCAACAAACTGCGCGGGGCATTATTGATATTTTGCAGTTAAAAACCCCGATGATTATTCGAGATATTTTTGATGAAATTGATTATGGTTTGGATGAAAATAAAACTGAAGAAGAATTAATTGCGCGCATTGGGCAACAGGCACTTGATGCTTGGAATCAACAATGTATCGTGCCCGATGGTTGGCATGTGGATCCTCAACATATTCGTCAGCAGTGGAAAAATTTTGCCGAAGAGATTGTCGCAGGTCGTTATGCAGAGGGAGTCGTTTTGGTAGTAACCAGTAATGGCATTGCTCGTTTTGCCCCTTGCTTACTCGATGATGAAGCGGCTTTTGATGCGGATTATTCAAGAAAGATAAGAACCGGATCGCTATGTCAAATGGAGTATGAGCAAGGCCACTGGAGCGTGCATCAGTGGGATACACTTTGCTAAGTGGATTACTCCTTTTCTCCAAATCGATCCGCAACTAGCTGAGCAATGCTTTCAAGGGCTTTATCCGCATCATCTCCATGGGCAATAATTTCTAGCTCGGTGCCTTTGCTGGCCGCTAGCATCATGATGCCCATAATGCTTTTACCATTGACCGTTTTGCTACCTCGCTTGACTTCAATAGAAGACTGAAACCGAGACGCCGTCGCTACGAATTTCGCCGAAGCTCTCGCGTGCAAACCTAGTTTGTTGATGATGACAACGCTACAATGAGTTGTCACGGGATTCTGAGTATTCACAGGTGCAATTTACCACGCCATCTTTACCGCCCGTTAGGGCTTTGTCAGCCAATTGTTCCAGATCAGATTCTGGATAATTCATTACCCGGATCAGCATTGGCAGATTCAATCCTGAAACCACTTGAATAGGACTCTCTCTAAGTGCTAGAGCGATATTGCACGGAGTAGAACCGTACATATCCGTCAAAATCAAGAAGCCCTCAGTATCTTTGGTTTTATCTGTGAGCTTTTTCAATCTCACTGCTACGTCATCAGGATTTGCGTTGTATTTAATCGCAACGACCTGAGCAGGAATAGGCAATTTGCCATAGGTTTTCCTGGTAGCTTTGAGCAATGCACTGCCAATATCTTCATGGGTAATGAGTAATACTTTAACACTCATTTGATCCCTCTATCACGGTTATTTGCTGTAGATTATAGCCTTGTTTGAAAAAAATAAAAGCTTTCTTTCAATAGGAAGGGTAATTAAGGCTTACTGTTGTCCGACTCGTTACTATCCATTAGCTGTTTTTGGCGGCTTGAGAATTCCAGGCTGGCTTCATAACCTGTATGCCGGAGTACTTGGTTGCGTACGGCGCTTTCTACAAGAACCGCTAAATTTCTACCAGGTGCTACAGGGATGGTGACTTCCGGGACAGGAATGTTAATAATTTGCACGGTACGGTAAAGTCCGTGGAGGCGATCAATATTTTGCAGTTCATGGCTGTTAAACGCAACCACATTGACAATGAGTTGTAATCGCTTGTTTTCTTTAATCGCAGTATCGCCAAACATGACGCGTATATTTAAGATCCCAAGACCGCGCACTTCGAGGAAATCTTGTAACAATTCTGGGCAGCTACCCATGAGAGTGTCTTCTGCCATTTTTTTAAATTGGACAGCGTCATCTGCAATTAAGCGATGGCCTCGATTGATCAATCCCAAGGCTAATTCGCTTTTGCCAATGCCGCTCTCGCCGGTTAAGAGTACTCCAAGTCCTAGGACGTCCAGAAATACGCCATGTTTGCAAATAACCTCTGGTTCACTCATCGCTGCTGTATTCGGTAATTATTTTGTACAAAATATGGGAGTCATCGGCACTTCGTAAGGTCTTGCGAAAAGGATCCTGGCTAAATTTTTCTGCAATTTTCGCTAATAATTGCAAATGTTCGTCATTTGAATCTTCGGGCACTAGCAATGTAAGCACAATATCCACGGGTTCTTTGTCGGTGGCATCAAAATCAACACCGCTACTCAATCGTAGTAAAATAGCAACGGTTTGATGTAGCTCGGGGATACGACAGTGGGGAATAGCAACACCATGACCAATGCCAGTGCTGCCTAGTTTTTCTCTAGCAAGTAAGTGTTCAAATATATCATTTTCTTCAATATCAGGTAATGTTTTTACCGCGAGTTGACTGGCAAGCTCCAGAGCTTTTTTTTTGCTCTTGATATCGTAACAGAAGACAGTCCGGTCTGGGGTAAGGACATCGACTAACTGCATTCACTTTCCTTATTCTCAGGTAGAATCCCATGGGAATGTCGAGTATAACGAGAAAGTTTCAGGGGCGCAAATAAGGTGCTAGATATTTACGCCATCGAAATGCGTTAATGGTGACCGGAGCGCTTTTCTTTATGTTCGCGAATAAGTCTATCTAGTTTATCAACGAGAAGATCAACCGCTTTGTACATATCATCAGCATCAGAGTGTGCATGAAGTTTGGCACCTGAAACAAAAATGGTCGCTTTAGCTTTTTGCTTCAGTTTTTCAATTTCAAAGATAACGTCAATGCTTATGATTCGATCAAAATGACGTTGAAGTTTATCAAGTTTGTCACAGGTAAATTGATGAAGTGTTGGCGTTACATCCACATGGTGGCCAGAAATATTGATTTGCATCAGTCAGCTCCTTAGTGAGGTTGTCATTTGCTAGTTATATTCTGCGTCTCTCCACGCATAAAATCAACCATATATTTTACTCAATTAATGTACGTTGATTGATTTGCGCTCATTAGAGGGGCTGATCCCCATGGCCTCTCTATATTTGCTCACGGTTCTCCGGGCAATCTTGACATCGTGTTTTTCTTGTAAAAGCGTTGCAATTTTATTATCGCTGTAAGGTTTATGGGGGGGTTCTTGGGCAATAATATTTTTAATCTTTGCACGAATGGCTGTTGATGAGCAATCATCTCCTCGATGGGTTTGAAGATGGCTGGAGAAAAAATATTTTAATTCGAACAAGCCTTGAGGTGTTTGAATGTATTTTTTGGTAGTAATACGGGAAATTGTTGATTCATGTAGTTCTGTGGCAATGGCAATGTCCTGGAGTATGAGGGGTTTCATTGCTTCAGGGCCTTGCTCAAGAAATGCTTGTTGATGTTCCATAATGCACGTTGCGACTTTGAGTAATGTTTCATTGCGGCTTTCTAGACTGCGTAGTAACCAGCGTGCTTGATTGAGTTGTTCTCGCATGGCTTGGGTATCCGCATGGCCTTTATGTTCACTGGTGTATTTTGCGTAAACGGGATTGATTTGGATCCTAGGTGTACAATCTTGATTGAGTTCGAGGATCCATTTTTCCTGGTATTTACGAATGACCACATCAGGTAGGGTATAATCGGATTTAGCGGTCTCAAAACCACAACAAGGTCTGGGTTTTAAGGATTGGATGATTTCAACAGCGACAGCTAATTGCTTGTCTTTTAGTTGGCTGCGTTTGCGTAATTGTCTGAAATCATGTTTTGCAAGCAAGTCGATGTGATTTTCGACAATGTCTTTTGCTGCAATCACGCTGTTGTTTTTCTCCATGGTGTTTAATTGTAACAGCAGAAACTCTTGCAAATCCCTCGCGCCAATACCATGGGGATCAAATTGTTGAATGCGGTGGAGTACTGCTTCAATTTCATCCAGCTCAATGGTTTCGCTAGTATCACCTAGGGCAGCTTGAATGTCTTCTAAAGACAAATCTAAATAGCCATCATCGTTGATACCATCGATGAGAGTGACAGCGATGGCGTGATCCGTTTCTGAAAAATGTGTTAATTGCATTTGGGCCATTAAATGTTCATGAAGCTCGTAACTGCTGGTGTCTTCTATCTCGTTAATATAGTTGTCATCTATTTGATGGGAACGTTTGGTCACGGCGATGTTAGCTTCCTGCCAATCACTGCGGGTTTCAATGAGATCTTCGTTAATAGTGGCCACAGATTTTTCATAACTGGTTGAAAGATCAATTTTTTCTTCTGCTTCTTCATGTAGCTCCAGCAGAGGATTAGTCTCTAGCCCTTTTTGGATTTCCTCCAGTAGCTCTTGACTCGACAACTGCAAGAGACGTATGGCCTGTTGCAATTGAGGCGTTAGGGAGAGCTGCTGGCTTAGCCGTGTTTGTAATACTGCTTTCATACCTTTAAGTGTAATCGAGATTTGGCAAATTGGTAGTTTTGCAAAAACGATCACAAAGCGGTTATTTTTTGTGCATATTATTGATTCCCACGGGGATCAAGCTCGGATAAAAAGTGGTGCAATGGAGGGGTTAGGGTTGCTTCAATGCTATAAGCTAAAAGCTAAAAGCAATCCAAGGTAAATTTACCGTATTGACTAATAGTTGCTTTTCCTATAAAATTTCACCAAAACAAAATAGTCATAATAGGAGCTTTCTATGCCAGCCTCAAGACGCCATCTTTTATTTCCAACCCCAGAAGAGATCAAAAATGATCAAGCAAAGGCTTATTCCGATCATTTGCCCATTCTGTCAACTGTACCCCTAGGAGATGGCAAGGAGCCTTTGGTCACTGTTTCTCTGAATACCCTAGGCCCTAGTGCGGCTAGTGGGCTGCATGATCAGCGTGCTTGGGAAGATGACAAGGGGACTCGTATTCGGTATAAAGCAATGGCCCAGGGACTGGCTAAGGCTATCGAAATTCATGGGGTGGATATTATTGCTCTGCAAGAATGCGCGACTGATCTGATGACAACGCTGTTACAAGAAGCCTTGGGGCATGATTGGCAAATCATGGAGGATGATTCGGTTGGCATGATGACCTGTTACCATAGTAAGCGTTTTAATCTGATAAATACCGAGCTTGTCAAAGCAAACCGTGTTCGTTCTTTAACCTTAGAAGATACAATGAATGATAGTATGTTCGTCGATTTTCATAATATTTGGGGCCTCTATAACCCTTTTTCTCATGATATGGAAGCTCAATTTCACAAATTTTTGCAGCAGAAAAAAAATACGGGGGCGATTGTATCTGTCATGATTGGAGATACCAACTCTCGAATTGCTCCCCTTCATCGTCGTGTTATCAATGTGACAACGGGGGTGGTGCCGCTTGTATTCAATGATGAAAATGGCGCGCTGCCCGGTGTACAGATCCCTGATTACCCTGATGGTGGATTTTATATGGATGCTTCTAATACTATTTTCCAATTGGAAACCCAACCCTTAGATTATGTTACAGGGAAAATTGTGGAAGACAACCGAACCAAGGAAGAAATGGGAGATTATTGGTCAGAATATCGGATGGTTATGTGTTTAGATAGTCGCTATCAACGTTCTTGTGCTGTGGATAATAAAACAATATTTGAATATGAAGATTATTTGAAGGATCAGACTGGAGATCAACAAATTATCGTTCGATTTGCAGCCAACTGTGTCAATGAAAAAGCAGTAGCAATACGATTTGCTGTCCGAGGCAACTTGATTAACTACCTGCATAAAGAGCTGCACCAAGTGCCTGGATTTCAGTTTAGAAATGTGCAGAGCACCTCTTCGCAGGATGCTGGACAGTTATTTTCTTGTGTTTTTTGTCCATTGGATAAGGTTCGTTTATTGCATCAAGCGGTCTTAATATTTCAAACAAAAGAAATAATCAAATCGAAAGGCTTTTCATTTGACAAGCAAGATCATGACGCGAAAATTGTACCTCTTCTAGTTGATAGGTTAAATGAATTTACAAATGTTGAAGATATATGCGATCTCTTTAAAAGAATTGGTATTGGTTACAAAAACAATGCGGGGAGCGATCCGGATTTTGCAAAATTACGCCACCGTAAACATTTCTCTCTTTTCGGCGAGAAATATCGCGAAACCAACGATACCTTTAAGATAGCACAAGCGGGTATTGCCCGAGCAAAGGCCATTTTAGCGATGAATGATTATGCGTGCAGCGATGCAGAAAATGTAGCTTATGAGTATGTTTTTTCTTGTGACATACACAGAAATAAGGCTCGTGGCACCCAGGAGTTAAATGATTTTCACCATGTGATGGAATTAAATAGTTAGTGATGGTGTTGGATCTTATTTGATGGTACTTTGTAAGCGTCAAATAAAGGCCATCTAGGGATAGACTTTTAAAAAACTTAAGCTATTGCCGGTGTATAGTAGTCATTATGGTAGGTGGTTGTATGCAATTCATTTCTAAGTCTGACTTTAAAGCGCACGCTCTAGAAGTTCTTAGAGATATTGAAGAAAGTGGAAACCCAAGGATTATAACTGATCGTGGTAGACCGACTCATATCCTTACCCATAAGTATCTGATTGATACTGGTTACATGTTTCAAATAATATAATATAATTTTTGAGCATTTGTAGCCCACGCCAAATTGTTTTAGGCCCTGGCGGCCCATCGCCTTTACGGGCAAGAAAGCCGCCTA